>DATBYR010000066.1:0-8090 GCA_036513565.1 Methylocella sp.
TAATGCTCCGGCAGGCGGACCTCGAACCCCCATTCGCCGCCGGCGGCCCAGCCGCTCTTACGCAAATAGGCGGCGGTCGAGCCAAGTGCGTCGGGGACGGAATTGATGAGGTCCTTGCGGCCATCGCCATCGAGATCGACGGCGACGCGCAAGAATGTCGAGGGCATGAACTGAGTGTGGCCGAACGCCCCCGCCCAGGACCCATTGAATTGGGCGGGAACGATGTCGCCATGCTGAATGATTTTTAGGGCGGCAATGAATTCCTGCCGGAAATAGGCCTGCCGCCTGCCGCCGCAGGCCAGCGTTGCGAGCGACTGCACGACCGGGCGCGTGCCAAAGCTGCGGCCGTAATCGGACTCGACGCCCCAGACGGCGGTGAGAGTCGCCGGGTCCACCCCGAACCGGCTTTGCGCGAGCGCGAGCGCCTGGCCCCATCGGGCCATCATCGCGCGGCCATCGTTCACCCTTTCCTCGTCGACGAGGCCGGCAAGATAGTCCCAAATCGGCGTCTTGAATTCCGGCTGGACCTCGGCTAGAGCGAGCACGTCGGGATTCGGCGTGAGCCCGTGCGTCGCTTTGTCGAAAGTGGCGGCGTCGACGCCGCCCGCTTGGGCCGCGCCGCGAAGTCCCGCGAGGCAGTCGGAAAAGCTGGCCGCACCAGCTTGCGTGGCAGCGAGAAGGATGAGGCAGAAAGCGAGGCAGGCGGAAGGTCGCCGCATCGCGCTAGCGCCGTTTTTGAGCAAGGCGTTTACTTTCCTGTCGAGCAGCCGATTTCGATCATGCGGTAGCGAGGCAAGGCCAATTTGGCAACCATCACGCATAGCGGCGCGATCAGGCGGCAAGAAGGCGCTGAACCTCGTTCACAAGGTCTTTCAGATGGAAGGGTTTCGACAGGATCTTGGCCTGCGGCGGGGCATTGTTATCCGGGTTGAGCGCGACCGCCGCGAAGCCGGTAATGAACATCACCTTGATGTCGGGGTCGAGTTCGGTCGCCCGGCGGGCCAATTCGATCCCGTCCATCTCTGGCATGACAATATCGGTGAGTAGCAATTCGAACGGCTCCTCGCGCAATCTGTGATAGGCGGACATGCCGTTGTCGAACGAGGCGACATCATAGCCCGCATTTTGCAGCGCCTTGGCGAGAAAGCGGCGCATGTCGTGATCGTCCTCGGCCAGCAGGATCTTGCGATTGATTGGGATATGCGTCTCGTTCATGTAGTCCTCGCAACTTTTGCCATCAAAACGCCAGCCAGGTAAAAATCGAGTGAAAATTACCAGATTTTGCTTTATCCATTAATTTTTTCGAATCAGGCTAGCGGTTCGCGATGGGACTGGACAGAATGCGATGGCCTTGACAGATTGGCTGGCTTCCATGGGCTTCGGACGCGGGCGGCGGGTCGAGGAAGACTTGATGACTTCAAAGCTGTCCGGCCCGGCTTCCGCGCGGGATGCCCCGGCGAAGGTCAGCCAGCCGCACGAGCCGGAACTCGATCCACCGTTCGAGGTGGTGGAACCGGCACGCCTTGCCTGTCCCCTGGTTTTTTCGTCACCCCATTCGGGTAATGTTTATCCTCGCCGTTTTCTCGAAGCCGCGAAACTCGACGAAGCGCTGCTGCGCCGCTCGGAGGACGCTTTCGTCGATGCTTTGTTCGGCGGGGTTGCGGCGCTGGGCGCGCCCCTCATCAAGGCGCGGTTTCCGCGCGCCTATCTCGACCTCAATCGCGAACCCTACGAGCTGGACCCGCGCATGTTCGAGGGACGGCTGCCGGCTTTCGCCAATACGCGCTCGCTGCGTGTCGCGGGGGGGCTTGGAACAATCGCGCGCGTGGCCGGCCAGGCACAAGAGATTTACGCTCGCCGCGTGCCGGTCGAAGAAGCGATTGAAAGAATCGAGAAACTCTACAAACCCTATCACGCGTGCCTGCGCGGGCTCATCGACCGGGCGCGGCAAAATTTCGGCATTGCCGTTCTCGTCGATTGCCATTCCATGCCTTCGGGCTCACTGCGCACTGGCCAGCCTTCGTGGGCGGCAGCTATCGAATTGCCGCAAAAGCCGGACTTCGTCGTGGGTGATCGCTATGGAATGAGTTGTGCCACGGATTTTGTCGATGCCGTCGAATATGAGCTGCGCCGCCGTGGCTATGATGTGCAGCGCAACATGCCTTACGCCGGGGGCTTCATAACCGAACATTATGGCAATCCGGCAAACGATTGCCATGCGATGCAAATCGAAGTGAGCCGGGCTCTCTACATGGACGAGCGCGCCGTGCGCAGGGGCGACAGGTTCGCGGATGTGGCCGCCGATCTGGCCAAGGTCGCTTGTGTCTTGGCGGATGCGGTTACCACGCACCGCGACCGGCATCGCGCCGCGGCGGAATAGTCAGCCATGCTTTTGGACAGTGCCCGGCCGGGTGGGAAGCTCGCTTCGCGAGATGCTGGCGAGAAGGTCACAAAGTGGCTGAGAATAAGGCGGGCGGGATAGTAAAGAGGCCGCCGGCGTTGCCACAAGCGGCCCAAGTCTAGGGAGGAAACACCCAAGGAGGGCGTCAGCGGCAAGAGGCTCGCCGCCAAATTAATGATGTATCACAACTAACATCATCAGTCAATAGCTCATTTTCATGGCCGCCCAGCCACGTGAGCCATGCCAGGAAGCACCGCAACCAAGAGACAACGACGGCGGAAAATAAACCAAAAAAGAGGCCGCCTGCGTTGCCACAAGCGGCCCAAGTCTAGGGAGGAAACACCCCAAGGGGCATACGCAGCAAGAGGCTTGCCGCGTTGCAACAATATGCACGTGCGGTGCACAAAAGCAAGAGGCACTCCTCGATTTTTTTGGAAAACTGGAAAGGACTTTAGGTCCTTGTTTTTATTTGATTTTTAAGGACAATAGATCCCCGCTGAAAAATATTCCGGTCCAGCAAGCGACGCATGGGAGGCCTATAGGCGGATTGCGGAATTTCAACCGGCGGCTCGTCCGGAAATTTGGTAAAGCGCGCATTGGGTTGTCGGCGGCGATAATTTGACCTCGCCCGGCGCCAGTATTATCTCATGTCATGCCTTTACGGACGATAATCACCCTTCCCGATCCGCGTTTGCGCCTTGTGGGCGCGCCGGTGCCCGAAGTCGACGACGGTATCCGCGCGCTTATGGACGATATGCTCGAGACCATGTATGCCGCGCCGGGCGTCGGTCTCGCGGCCATTCAGATCGCCGTGCCAAAGCGGGTCATCGTTCTCGATGTGGCGAAACGCGCGGACGACGCAGCCGCGCCGGAGCCGCTTTGTCTCGTTAATCCGGAAATTCTCTGGGCTTCGGAGGAGCTTTCGACCTATCAAGAGGGCTGCCTGTCGATCCCGGACGTTTTTGAGGACGTCGAGCGGCCGATCCGCGTGCGCGCCCGTTATCTCGATCGCGATGGCCGCGCGCAAGAGATCGAGGCGGACGGCATTTTGGCGACGTGCCTCCAACATGAGATCGACCATTTGAATGGCGTCTTGTTCATCGATCATCTTTCCCGCCTGAAGCGCGACCGCATCATGAGGAAATTCAGAAAGAACGCCAAGCACGGGGCCCCTCCCCGCAAGGACGGCGCAGGCAAGGAACGTGCGGCCGCTGGCCGCTAGGGCATTTGCTGGTCAAAAATCTACAACCCTGGACGACGCGCTCATTTGCTGCGCGCGGTCGGGGAGATTCAACTATATAACCAGCATATTGCATGTTGTTAATCGAGGGGGTCATGGCGAAACCGGCGGGTGAATCGAGTGGCGGGGTTCTCAGGCTTGACTGCAACCAGCGGCTCATGATTCAGTTTCGCGGATCAATGGCCCCACCTCCGGTGCCGGTTTGCTCGCCACGTTAGGACTGCCCGAGGTCCGATAGCCGTCCGCAGCTCCTGTCTGTCTTCCAGGGAAGCCGGAAAAGTGCTAATATTCACACCAGTTCGGGGGTCATCTGGGCAATCCCGGTTAATAACGATCTTACTGTCGTGCGTGTTCAGCGTAGATGTCATTTGGGTCGTTGGCGTTGTCTAAGTGCGCTTGGTTCGCTGCCGGTTGCCCTGGGCTTGTTTCGTGCAGAGCTTAAAGAAAGGGATCTGTGTGGTGCCATTTTTTAGTGCATTTAAAGAGCTTGTTCGAGCAGAGAGGGGCTTCGCTGCTCTTCCAGTTATTGTACTGGGTATTGGTGTGTCTCTATCGGCGATGGCGCCCCATTTATCCTATCACACAGCATACGAAATAATCGGACTAGGTCTTTCAATTTTTTCTGGTGTTGTACTAGCGTTAGTATTGGTCATGTACGTATGTGTATGGATGTTTATTTCAGCTTGGGAAGATAGCCGAAAGAAATAGGACGCGCACGAAGCGAGACTGGCGGTGCGCAGCCCGCTCGTGATCGCCACGGCTAAGATTAGCGCTGGGGCCTAACCCGCTTCGCCTCGCCGCGAGACTGGCGCGCCCTTCGGTCCCCAACCCCCGGCCCGATGATCCGAAACCAACCGCCAAACGGGCCTGTGCCATGAATCCTGTAAGTCGAGACTTCGCCCTCGATCCCCAAGACTTGGCGCGATTATTGGTCTCTAGAGCAAATGCGGGCGACGTTGAAGGGATGGTCGCCTTGTATGAACCGGACGCTGCGCTCGCTTGCGGAGACGGACGGATTGCAGTTGGCACAGACGCTATTCGCAAGTTCTATACTGACCTGCTGGCGGCTGGGCGGACATTTGATCTCGGGGAGCAGCGGCCTGCAATGCTTCGTGAGAATTTGGCGCTCACTTCAACCCGACTTCCAAATGGTATCGTGACTGCCGAGGTAGCTCGCAAACAAATCGACGGCACGTGGTTGTAGGTGATAGATCAGCCCGCGATAAGTGTCTAACCGCGCATATCCTCGCGGCAGCTTGCGCGGGTCCCCTCCCTTGCCAGGGTGGAGTATTCAAGACTTTCGCACCAGGCAAGGAACCGGAATCCGCAGTTTGTTGTTATAAGCGGGGAAGCCTTGAGCAATGCCTCACATCAAAACTGAACTGCTCGACGTTGCACACGACCCCGACCAAGGAGCTGCGGTTAATGGGGGGCCCGACTTTCGGGCTTGGCCGGAGCCGGCTGAGAGCGAGGCCAGGTTCCGCACGGTCATCGCCTCTTCGCCCGTAGCAATCCTGGTGATTGACCCGGACGCAACCGTGCGGCTCTGGAATGCGGCTGCCGAAAAACTCTTTGGCTGGACTGAAGCCGAAGTGGTCGGCAAAGCTGTCCCGTTTATTCCCGACGGCAGCCTCCCCGAATGCATTTTTTGTCGCGATACCGCCATGCGCGGCGAAATCTACTCCATCGAGACCCAGCGCCTCCGGCGCGACGGTTCGCTCGTGGACGTGAGCCTCTCGGCCGCGCCGCTTCGCGATAAACGCGGCGAGATCAAAGAGATTCTCATCGTGCTCAACGATGCCACCGAGCGCAGGTGGGCAGAGGCATTGTTGGCAGCGGAGAAGAGGGTGCTGGAACTGATTGCTACGGGCGCGCCGCTGCCGCAAGTACTCGACACGCTTGTACGCGAAGCCGAAGCGAACTCCGATGAAGGCATGCTCTGCTCTGTCTTGCTGGCAGACGACAGCAGAGAGCGGTTGTTGCGTGGCGCCGCGCCGACATTGCCGGAGACTTACAACCAGGCGATTGACGGCATTCGCATTGGCCCGGACGTGGGGTCATGCGGCACGGCCGCATACGAACGCCGGCCAGTCTTTGTTTCCGACATTGCCTCTGATCCCCGCTGGACGGACTTCAAAGATCTGGCCGCCCGGCATGGCTTGGGCGCCTGTTGCTCGACGCCGCTTCTTTCGAGCCAGGGCGAATTGCTCGGCACACTGGCGATGTACTACCGCGAACCACATGATCCCGGCGTGCATGAGCGGGAACTGATTGGGCGGGCGACGCACTTGGCGGCTATCGTGATCGAGCGCAAACGGGCCGAAGGCGCCCTGCGCCAGAGCCGAGAAAATCTCTCCGCGGCTCTGGCCGCTTCGGACACTGGAACCTTCCGCTGGAACCTCGCGACGGGCGAGTTTTCGGAGTTCGACGAGAACCTAAAGTGTCTCTTCGGCTTTGCCCCCGATCGGGCGGTGCTAGTCAAGCAGGACTTCCTCGACGTCGTCCACCCTGACGACCTGCCGAGACTGATCCCGGCTGTGGACGCATCCTGCCGCCAGGGAGCCGACTTCGCCATGGAATACCGGGTCATTCTCCCGGATGGGAAAATCCGCTGGCTCTATGATCGGGCGAAGATCGTGCGGAATCCCGCGGGCGTCCCGACTGATCTGGTCGGTGCCTGCACCGACATCACCGAGCGCAAACGGGCCGAACAAGCGCTCGCCGCCCGGGAGAGGGAGTTCCGGACACTTGCCGATAACATGAGCCAGTTCGCCTGGATGACGGACGCCACGGGTTGGATTTACTGGTACAATCAGCGTTGGTTCGATTACACCGGCACGACCCTTCAGGAAATGGAGGGCTGGGGCTGGCAAAAGGTCCATCATCCAGATCACGTCGACCGAGTGGTTCAGAAAATTAGGCATTCTTTCGACACTGGCGAGCCGTGGGAAGACACGTTTCCGCTCCGAAGCAAAGAGGGCGAGTACCGGTGGTTTCTTTCGCGGGCGCTGCCAATCCGCGATGAGCATGGCCGTATCCAACATTGGTTCGGTACCAACACCGATATTACCCAGCGCCTCAAAGCCGAGCGGCAGCGGACGATCCTTGTCAACGAGTTGAACCATCGCGTGAAGAACACGCTTGCGACCGTGCAAGCCATTGCCGCTCAAACACTTCGCAGTGCCAATGTTGATCCGAGCGTGCAGGAAACCTTCGAGTCACGCCTTGTCGCACTCTCGAATGCGCACAGCATTCTCACGGAGGAGAGCTGGGAAACGGCCGAGATTCACGCCGTCATGGCGCGGACGCTTGAGCCGCATGCCGGTCCCGAGCGGCTGACGTTGCACGGCCCATCTATCAAGCTCTCGCCGAAGGCTGCGCTCGCAATCGCGATGGGGATGCATGAGCTTGCCACCAACGCCGTGAAATATGGGGCCTTGTCCAATGGGACCGGTCAGGTTGCCGTCACCTGGAGAGTTGATGGACCAAAGCCGGGTACTTTGCACCTGCAATGGAAGGAAAGGGGCGGTCCCATTGTTAAGCCGCCAAGCCGAAAAGGCTTCGGATCGCGACTGATCGAACGCAATCTCGTTCACGATTTGAACGGAAAGGCGAAGATCGACTATCAGCTCGAGGGCATCGTATGTACCATCACAGGTATTCTCGGCACCGCCTCCGGCGAGATGGAGGCGGTATGACCGCCGAGATGTTCTGTCGCCGAGTGCTCATCGTCGAAGACGAAGGCATGGTGGCCATGCTCTTGGAAGATATGCTCACCGATCTCGGACATGAGGTCGTCGCCACCATCGGCCAGATGGATCGGGCGGCTGAACTAGTCGCCGAAGCCGCGATCGATGTTGCGGTTTTGGACGTGAACCTCAATGGCGAGCATACCTATTCGCTGGCAACCGTGCTCAAGGCGCGTGGCGTTCCCTTTATTTTCGCGACTGGATACGGCATTGCCGGGTTGAATGAGGAGTGGAGGAGCGCGCCAGTTTTGCAGAAGCCGTTTCAGGCAAGGGATCTGAAACGCGTCATGCGCGAGGTGTTCGAAACCCGAGCCGGTTGAGACTGGGCGAACATTTGATCTCGGGGAGCAGCGGCCTGCGATGCTTCGTGAGAACTTGGCGCTCACTTCAACGCGCCTTCCAAATGGTATCGTGACTGCCGAGGTAGCCCGGAAGCAGATCGACGGCACATGGCTGTGGGGGATAGATCAGCCCTCGATCAGTGCCGCCAAACGCTGGTGATTTGACCGCCTCGTCTACACCGCCCAGACATCGGCTCGCACAGCAATTAGGAGGTCGAAACATGGATCGCCAGATGCCGCCCAACGTCTCGTTCCTCTCTGGCCGCGACACGGCGCCGGCCTATTGGATGTACAACATCCTTTGGGTGCCGCTGATCGAGGGACACCAAACGGGAGGCAGCTTCTCGGTCATCGAGCAG
>DATBYR010000067.1:0-2731 GCA_036513565.1 Methylocella sp.
CATCCGCATTATGCCGAGGCCGTGCGCACCTATTCGGCGATGAGCGGGGACGATGCTTTGGTGCTTCCGCCTGATGTCTTCGCGGCGGAGACTTTCGGCGCCCTTGCCGATGATGAAACCGCCTGCGTCGTGGTGCAGAGCCCGGATTTTTTCGGCAATCTCCGCGGTCTTTCCGGAGCCGCCGCAACCTGCCATGCGAAGGGCGCGCTTTTGATCGCGGTATTCACCGAGGTTGTCTCGCTCGGTCTCGTCAAGCCGCCGGGAGCGATGGGCGCCGATATTGTCGCTGGCGAAGGACAGTCGATCGGCAATCGCTTGAATTTCGGCGGCCCCTATGTCGGGCTCTTCGCCACCAAATCAAAATATCTGCGCCAGATGCCGGGGCGACTCTGCGGTGAAACCCTGGATGCCGCCGGACGCCGTGGCTTCGTCTTGACCCTTTCGACCCGCGAGCAGCATATCAGGCGCGACAAGGCAACTTCCAATATCTGCACCAATTCGGGCCTTGCCAGCCTTGCCTTCACGATTCACATGACCCTGCTTGGCGATGCGGGACTGCGGCGCCTAGCCCGGATCAATCACGCCAATGCTGTCGCCCTCGCGGACCGGCTCGCGTCGGTGCGAGGCGTCGAGGTTCTGAACGAGACGTTTTTCAACGAATTCACGATCAAGATTCCTGGCGATGCCGCGCGGACGGTCGAGCGGATGGCGGAAAAAGGCGTGCTCGGCGGGGTCCCGGTCTCCCGCCTCTTGCCGGACAGGGGATTGGACGATCTCATTCTCGCCGCCTCCACGGAAGTCAACACGGAGGCTGATCGTGCGGCCGTCGCGGAAGCCTTGCAAGGAGCGCTGTCATGCTGATGCGGCACCCGTCCGTCACCCACGCGGCCGAGGCGGTGGCACCGGGGGCGAAAACCTTCACCGGCAACCGCGGCCTCGAAATCGAGGAAGGGCTTATCTTTGAAATCGGGCGCCCAGAAAATACCGGCGTCGATCTCGACGAGCCCCTGCCATTCCAACATCGGCTCGGGTCACTCGAGCGGCAACAACCGGCCGACCTTCCGGGCTTGAGCGAGCCAGAGACGATACGCCATTACGTGCGGCTGTCGCGGCTGAATTATGCGATCGACGCAGGGATTTATCCGCTCGGCTCCTGCACGATGAAGCATAATCCTCGCCTCAACGAGACGATGGCGCGGTTGCCTGGCTTTTCCGATATTCATCCCTTGCAACCGCAATCTACCGTGCAAGGCGCGCTTGAGCTTATTGCCGAACTCGCCCGCTGGCTGATGGTCATGACCGGGATGGACGCCGTCGCCATGTCGCCGAGAGCGGGCGCGCATGGCGAGGCCTGCGGCATGATGGCGATCAAGGCCGCCATCGCGGCCAAGGGAGAGGGAGAAACCCGCAAAACCGTTCTGGTGCCGCAGTCGGCGCATGGCACAAATCCTGCCTCGGCGGCCGGCGCTGGATTCGAAGTCCGTCCGCTTCCGGCGCGCGCCGATGGCACCCTCGATCCGGCCGAGGTCAAAAGCCGGCTCGGGCCAGGTGTCGCCGCGATCATGCTGACCAATCCCAACACCTGCGGACTATTTGAGAAGGATGTTGTTGAAATCGCCGCTTTGGTGCACGAGGCCGGGGCCTATTTCTATTGCGACGGGGCGAATTTCAATGCGATCATGGGCAAGACGCGTCCGGGCGATCTCGGCGTCGATGCGATGCATATCAATCTCCACAAGACCTTCTCGACTCCGCATGGCGGCGGCGGACCCGGCGCTGGCCCGGTCGTCCTTTCATCGCGGCTTGCGCCTTTCGCGCCGGTGCCTTTCCTGCGCCGGGAGGAGGGTGGCCTTCGTCTCGTCGAGCATTTTGGCGAGGCGCCCGGCGCATTTGGCCGGATCGCGGCCTTCCATGGCCAGATGGGCATGTTCGTGCGCGCCTTTGCCTATATGCTCTCGCACGGCGCCGATGGCTTGCGGCAGGCCGCCGAGGACGCCGTGCTCAACGCGAATTATGTCCGCGCGGGCCTGAAGGACCTCATGTCCGGGCCTTTCGGCGACAGACCCTGCATGCACGAGGTTTTGTTCGACGAAGCATGGCTGAAGCCCACTGGCCTCACAACCCTCGATTTCGCCAAGGCGATGATCGACGAAGGCTTTCACCCGATGACGATTTATTTCCCCCTCGTGACGCATGGCGCGATGCTGATCGAGCCGACTGAATCGGAATCGAAAGCCTCGCTCGATCTTTTCATCGCGGCCTTGCGCGATCTCGCACTTGCAGCAAAACGCGGGGAAACCGGGCGCTTTACCGGCGCACCCCATCATGCGCCCCGCCGCCGCCTCGACGAAACCCGGGCGGCGCGAAATCCCATTCTGAAATGGACTAAGCCAGGGGCGTGAATGGCGGGATTTTGCGAATATTCACCGTGGGAACATTCACATAAAGACTTGCTTATATCTTTATTGCCTCTTGCGCCGGAGCCTGTTATAGACCCGGACTCCTCATTCTGGAGCGCCAGGAGCCAATGACCCATTCTTCCAATGATTACGCCATTGCCGACATCGGGCTTGCCGCCTGGGGCCGCAAGGAAATTGCCATCGCGGAAACCGAAATGCCGGGTTTGATGGCGGTTCGCGCCGAATTTGGTGCGAGCCAGCCGCTCGCGGGCGCGCGGATCGCCGGGTCGCTGCATATGACGATCCAAACCGCCGTGCTGATCGAGACGTTG
>DATBYR010000068.1:0-12309 GCA_036513565.1 Methylocella sp.
GCAGTTACGCTTTGTCAATCTTTACCGGATTGATTGTCTTCAATCTGTTCAGCGAACTCGCCTACCGCGCGCCGGGGCTTTTGCATGAACACGCGGGCGTCATTAAAAAGTCCATTTTCCCGAGCGAGACCTTGGCCTGGACGGCGACGATCCGCGCCGCCGTCTATGCCGCGATAAGCTTGGTGGTTCTCCTCGTTTTCGAGCTGGCGCTGACGTGGTGGCTGCCGCCGGCGAGCTTGCTACTGCCCGTGGTCGTCGCGCCGTTCTTTTTGTTCCTGCTTGGAATCTGCTGGTTTCTCATGGCCCTTGGATCGTTTACCCGCGATGTCGCACATCTCATGATCTCGATCGTGCCGGTCTTCATGTTCGCGACGCCGATCTTTTACTCGATCGACGACGTGCCGCCCAATCTGCGCATCTATCTGCATCTCAATCCAATCGGAAATTACGTCGAGATGATCCGCGACCTTGTCTTGTTCAATAGATTGCCGGGGCTCATCCTTTATTGCGGGACGGTATTGGCTTCGCTCATCATTTTCTTTTTCGCGTATCGTTTCTTCATGCGATACAAGGCCGTGTTCGTCGATGTCATCTGATCTTGTCATCAGCTGCGACCGGGTCGGCAAGGCGTTCCAGCTCTATATGCGGCGCAACGATCAGCTCAAACAGGCGATCTTCGGGCATTGGAAGCAGTTCTACCATCAGCATTGGGTGCTGCGGGACATCAGCTTCAAGGTTCGCTGCGGCGAAAGGATCGGCATCGTCGGCCGCAACGGCGCCGGCAAAACGACGCTCTTGCAGATCATCTGCGGGATAACCTTGCCGACGCTCGGCAAGGTGCAAGTCAACGGGCGGGTGGCCCCCATCCTCGCGCTTGGCGCCGGCTTCGACCATGAGCTGACCGGCCGGGAAAATGCCTTGATCGGGGGCGCCATTCTCGGCCTGCGGCGCTCCGCCGTCGAGGCGAGGCTTCCCGCGATCGCCGCCTTCGCCGGTATCGGCGACTTCTTTTATCAACCGCTCAAGCTCTATTCGAGCGGCATGGCGGCGCGGCTTGCCTTTGCTGTTTGCGCGCATGCCGACGCGGATATATTGATCGTGGACGAAGCGCTTTCGGTCGGCGACGCGGCTTTCGGCGCAAAGTGCGACGCTTTTATCAAGGATTTCGCGAACCACGGCACGATCCTTGTCGTCTCCCACGATCTCGAGACCCTGGAAACGATCTGCGACCGGGTCATCTGGATCGAGGACGGCGTGGTGCGGAGCATAGGGGCCGCCAGGGACGTCATCGCGCGTTATCGCGAGGCGATCGACGGCGCGCCGGTGCCGGCGCTCGCCGCAAGTTTCTG
The DNA here is from genome assembly GCA_036513565.1 of Methylocella sp. Lineage (GTDB taxonomy): Bacteria > Pseudomonadota > Alphaproteobacteria > Rhizobiales > Beijerinckiaceae > Methylocapsa. Next base: position 1,350 of record DATBYR010000068.1, read on the forward strand.
ACCTGTTTCTGTTTCATGGACCCGGCTGCGCGGCGACCTCCTTGGGCAGCGTAAAATTCGCGTTTTGCCGCGCGATCAGGATGATGGCGGTGGCAAATTCCACAATGATCGCGAAGCCAACGAACCATACGAAACGCGGATCCTGACGCACCAGCGTTTCGGCGCAAACGAGGATCGCGACATGGATTGCCGGGATGGCGAGCAGGGTCGCCCTTACCGCCGCCGAAGCACCGCCGCTCGCGGAGGCAACGTTTAAGACAAGCCCGATCGCGAGCAGCGCATGGACCAGGGCAAGCGCAGGTATGCCGCACCGTTTCGCGGCCTCGCTCATCCATTCGTCGAACCGGCGCGGGTCTTCGCCGCTTGACGGCCGCTCGCGGAAGAATTCGAGGAACGGCAGTTCGAAGACACCTCGCCAATTGCGTTGCGGCAGGCTGCCAGAGCCTTGCATGCCGATCGGTATCGCATATTCGTCGAAATTCGCTGTTAGTATTGTCGAGCCGTCCGCGGGAATTGTCTCAATGGAACCGTTGCTCATGATCAATACGACACCATTCGCGTTGCGGCGGAATTCCGCTTCAGTCGCGGTGATGATTTGCTCCTCGTTCTTCTCAGTGGAGAATTGATGGATGAACATGCCCGAGACAACATCGGCGGAATGCCAGCGGCGGAAATAGAGCGTTCGCGCGCCATTGTCGAAGGTGTAGAATTGCGCTGGCTCGAGCATCCGGTGATTGAGCGAATTGCGGATCACATAAATCACGTCTTGCATCTGGCCGGCATGGGCCGGCGCGAAAACAAACGAGGTCCAATAGCCCGCCGCCGCCGCGGCAATCGCGACAGAAACGGCCGGAAAGGAGATCGCCCAGGCCGAGAGGCGCATGGAATAAAGAACCGCGATTATGCCGTCGGCCGACATCCGCGCGAATTCGAGAGCAACCGCGACGCCAACCGCCATCGGCAAGGCGATGTAGAGCACCGTCGGCAGGATGCCGAGAAGTGCCGGCATAAGCAGTCCGCCACGGATCGCGGCCGCTGGAAGAAATTGAAAAAGCGTGGTCATGACGACCGGAACGCAAAGCCCCGTTGCGATTAAGAGGGTTGCGAGCGCGATCCGTTTCGAAAGATAGAAAAAGAGGACGCGGGGCATTGAACAATCCCTATCGCGCCCGCCCTATGGCGCCCGCGGATTAATCACGTTTTCACCCGCGCCGCGGCTTGGGCGGCGAATTGGCGCCAAGCTGCATCGAAAACGCGGCCGCGAGGGAGACTTACCGCGCCAGCCCAATGCGCGAAATAGATTTTATCGCCAAATACATCGCGCGGCCCTCCGGCGTCGAATGTCACCCCAGCGGCCTTGTAGAAGCTCTCGCCGGAGGCTCCAGGAATGCAGTCGCGCAAAGGGGTGATCTTCAAACCCATCCGGTGCGCGACGAAATTGGTCACCGGCTGGGCGAACAGCATGCCGCGCTGACGCACGGCATGAAAGATCGCCTCGTCCTTTTCGATCACGTCATGGAAGTCCTTCAAGCCAAGAATCTCTTTCGAGGCGACGAAGAACCCGTCGTTGAAGAGCATCGCGTCGCGAAGAAAATCATATTGTTCGCGTTTTTTATTGTAGACATAGTTCGCCGTCGGCGCGGCCACGATGAAATCGCTCTTGCCTGCTTCGAGGCGGCCGAACATCTCGCGAAAATCGCGAAACAGGATGACATCGACATCGAGATAGATGACCTCGTCGAGCGGCAGCGCGAAGGCAAGAAATTTCCGCAGACGCCGGCGATGCCCTGGAAACATCGGGTAAAGCCGCTTGGCCAAGGCGTCGAGCTCGGCGCTGTCCGGTTCGACAAAATGAACGCCATAAATACCGGCGGCCCGGCGCGTCAAAGCAACATTGTCGTCGTAAGGGATAAGATAGAGAGGGGTCGCCGCGTTTGTCGCGAGATAGCTTTCGAGAAATGGCAGAAGCCAATTGACGATCTTGTCGTTGGCGATGATCGCCATGCCATGGCTTCTTGATGGACAAGAGGAATTTTGCATTTTGCTCTTGATTTCAACTTTTATCGGGGCCATCGCCAGAAGGAACGGCGACGAGCGGCGTCGCTTCTCGTCGTAAATTCGACGGCGAAACTGCTTTTTCGCGGACAGCGGCTCAAGCTATGGGGAAGCTCCCGCTTTCCTGTAGCTCGACGAACACGGCCGGATCAAGCTGTAACTATGCTGGGCGGATATGGCCGCGAAGATGGAATGAGACAAACTATGCAGGCGCAAGATCCGCTGGCTCGGCGCATAAATTCGGCCGCCCGCCTAGGCATGCCGTCCTCCCCGCCGCTCGCGGGGAGAGCCGTGGCGATTGTGCATCCGGCATGGCATTCTTGCGGCAGCCACCAGGTGTTCGTCTCCCAGGCGCGAGCCTATCGCAGCCTCGGCGCGAAAGTCGTTAGTCTCGCAATCGGAGATGATCCCGGCTGCGGCGATGGATCTCCTGCTTCCAAAGCCTACCTCGCCGCGACCGGCGACCTTGAGGCCGACGCCCGCATCTTCGCGGGCATGGCACTGCGAAAAATTTTCAACGGCGGTTTTCTGCGAGCCGGCAAGCAATGGATGCATGGCAATTATGCCGCGATGCGGATCGAGATCGCAAGGCTCGCGACCATCCCGGACGCGCTCGTATCCGCGCCACGCTTCGATCTCATCCACTGCAACCATTTCTTCTGCATGCCCGTGGCGATCCGCCTCCGCGAGCGGCACGATTGTCCGATCGTTCTTGACACGCACGATCTCCAGGCCCGGCAATTTGTCCTACGCAATCGTGCGGGATGGGCCTTGCCACCGGTGGCGCGCTACGAAGACATGCTCGCGATCGAACTCGACGCCATGCGGCCGGCCGACATTTTGGTGCATCTCAACGAGGAAGAGGCAGCCGCTTTCCGAAAGCTCATTCCAGACAAGGGGCACGTGTTGCTTTATCCCGCTGTCACCGCCATGCCGGCAGGGCCTGGCGGCGGCAATCCCATTATCGTCGCCAGCGCCAATTCCGCCAATCTCCTCGGCCTCGTCTGGTTTTTAAAAGAGGTCTTGCCGCTGGCGCCGGGTGTCCCGGTCCAGATCTTCGGCCATATCGGCCGCGAACTTCAATCGCGTGCGCCGGGTCTATTCAAGGCACATGCCGGGCTCTTCCGGGGAAGGGTCGAGGTCGCGGACCTCCATGACGCTTATCGTAACGCCGCGGCCGTTCTGCTACCCGCCACCGCCGGGCACGGGATCTCGATCAAGACCATCGAGGCGCTGTCTTGCGGGGCGCCCCTGATTGCGGCGCCGCTCGCCTTTCGTGGCCTCGGCATCAACCCGGTCGGCCTTCCAAACGTGACTGTCGCGGAAGATGCCGCCGGTTTCGCGGCGGCCCTGCGCCGCGCCCATGCCACGCGTCATTTGCCCGGTGCAAGCCGGGAGTTGGCGGCCACGCGCCGGATCTATCAACAGCAATTTGCGTTCGACGCTTATCGCAAATCGCTTTGGGCGATAGTGGGGCGGCTCGTAGAGACTTGAACGGGGATATTCACGTCGGAACCTGCTTACTCCCATTCCACCACGAAATGCTTGGGAAATTGGGTATTGCCGGTCTCGATTTGGCCGGCCTCGCCGGCCGCGCGGCGCAGGCCCGGCCTTGTGACAAGAGGTTTCAGAATCGCCGGCAGCACGGCGCGGTTGACGTAGGCGCCGAAACATCCGTGCAGCCCATATCCCCACAGAATGTAGTCGCTCCAAGGCCTGTCCGTGCGAAACGCTTCCGGCGCCTCGATTTTCATCGGATCGAACATGGCGGAGAGATTTGCCGCCAGCACCATGGTGTCTTTGGGGATCTTGCGGGCGCGAAAGTGTCCCGCCGCGATCTTGGTGTCGCTGGCGGCGCGCCGGAAGATTAACGGATTGATGGGATTGAACCGGAGCGCCTCGAAGACATGCGCGGCAAACAGCGCGTCGTTGCCGTCGAGCGCGGCTTGCTGCGCCGACGCGAACTCCTCGGGCCGGTCGAGCAATTGGTCGAGCGCCTGCACGGCTGCCTTGGAGAGCGTCGGAATCGCGCCGATCACGAGCCCGATGAGATTGTTGCGGATGTCGAGATCGTCCATGCCGGGCAACCCAGCCGCCTGCATGACGAGGCAGCGTCCGAGCACGTCGTCCTTCGTCTGGCCGGATGCCTTGCGCTTGGCGATGGCCGCATCGATCACGGACCGGCAGGCGGCCGCGGCGTCGAGCGCTTCGCAGTCCAGCGCGGATTCGCCCCGGACGTCCGTGAAAAGATACCGGAACATGAGCGTCGCCCATTCCATGAAATCGCTATCGGGCGCGCCTGTGACGCCGAAATAATCGGTGACGATTGCCGTTGGCACGGGCAAGCTGAGCTCCGGCGGCACGTCGATGCGGCCGGCCTTTACGGCGACGAGCTTTTCGGCGAGCCTCCGGGCCAGCGGCTCGACGGTCGCGGCGACGTCGTCGCGCCGCATCGCAAGACGCATGTTGGAGACGTCGCGTGCATAGAGCGCCGTGTCCTGCATCCCGAGAAAGAAATTCTCGCCTCCGGTGATCGCCCGCATCCTGGGCTCGTAGACGACCTCGAAATCGGCGTGGCGATCGAGCACCTCGATCACGTCGTCGTGGCGCGTCACGAGCGCCGTGCCGGTATTTGGATAGGCGGTGAAGAATTTCCAACGGACACGGAGATTGGGCAGGAAGGCGCGAACCGGCCGCAAGGCGAGCCTTTGGACGCGCGGCTCCTGGAACGCCGCCTGCGCCTTTGCCTTCAGGCCAGAACCCTTGGCTGAGAGGATCGCTGCCGGAATCTGGTACACGGCAGCGAGTCCATCGAGAATCATGCGCAAGCGCACAATGAGAACCGTGACAAAATTCGGCGATGTCATCGCTCGTTCTCCCCGTACTTGCGAGTCTTACGTGGGATCGACCACGCCCATGCCGATCATGCGCAAGGCGGTCATGCTCGGCACGAAGAAATATTCGCCGCCGCGGGTCTCGACGAACTGCGGGATGCCTTCGATGATAAATGGAGGTCGGCCGGATGCCGGATCGGCGGGAATCACGAACTTGGCCTTGGGGCCATGTTCACCAGTGCCGTCCGAATGGTTGCCGACAATTGGGCATGTGTCGTTGCCGGCGCGCGAATCGTTCCCATAGTTGAGCCATTGCTGTTGCACGAATTCGAACTGCCGGAACAGGCTCGCGCAGACCACCAGCATCACGATGCCATGCTCATCCTCGTCCAGAGTGCCCACCGGCGATTCTCCATACGGTAGGCCACGCCGGAGAATGCGGCGGCGATTGTTCAAAACCGACCCCTTCTCGCCGCCGGTCGGATCCATCATGTCGCGGGTATTGACTCGCCGCGCATGGGCGGTGAGCGGGCATCTGGTCCCCTCTGGGTCGTCGCGGGCATCTGGTTCGCCGCGGTCATTTTTAGGGTAGCGAAACTTGAAGTCCGTGAGAGCCTTATAGCGGGCGTTTGGATCGGACTCCGGGTGATCGATATTGAATTGCTTCCACTCCGCGACGGTCGGCGCCAGCGAAACAGGCACCCCGTCGGACCAGCGCCCGGCCATTTTCGCCTTTAGGATTTCGCTCGCATCATCGAGATTTCCGATGCCGGAGAATTTAGCATAACTTTGCGCCGTCTCCTTAATAAACTTCCGGAACGCCCGGACGTTCTGGTGCAGCTTGCGATAAGCCATGAAGGTGCCATTGCGGCTGAAGCCGTGCGGCATGGCGGCGCCCGCGATCTCCTGCGCTTCGTCGGGATAGCCGAGCAAAAATTCGCCGGTCGCGAGCGGCCGCCAATTGCCGTTGCCGTCGAAGGCGCCGTTCCCTACCTGGAACACCTTCTCGTAGTCGTTTGGATATTGGCCGTCGAAAACCGGATCGCCGAGTGCGTCGGTGAAGCCGAAATGCTCCTTCGGCCGGGGCGTGGCCGTGCCGTCGGAGTTGTGTTTCAGGAGCGCCGACAACTCTTGAAAATCCCGCTTCCGATGATGGCCCGGGCGATTATGACCGGTAAGAAGGCGCACGCCGCCAGGTTCCTGGACAAGCTCCTTGATTTGCTGAGTTTTCTCTTCGAGCGCCGGGACGGCTGATCCGTCCGGATTCATCTGTGCATTAAGCGTGATCAGAAAATGCACCGTGTCTGGATGGGTGCCGTGATCCTGTCCGCTATTGATCCATACCTCGTCCCACGACTTTTTCCAAAGCGGCCCCGTGAAATCGTCGCCGAGCATCGGCGCCCGCGCGGTCATGCCGTCGATGAATTCATCCGGCATTCCGCGTAGCGTCCGCGTCGGAATACCGAGTGCCACCAGCCCATACCAGGTGAAGGCGATATTCACCGTGACATCGGGACGTTTCATCTTCTTCGTCCCGGTCGGGATGTCAGACGACGACGGCCAGCGCAAAGCCGTCGTGATCATTGGCAATAAAGCGCTGACGAACTGGCGCGCCAATTCACCCCGCTCAATATGGAAGAGCATGAACCGGCCCTTGGGAAAGCCCTGCTTTCCATAGGCGGAGAGAATATTGCCTTGAATGTCGGCAAGATCGAGTTCGACGGCCATGTTGAGCCTCTAGATACCGATGACGCCCGGCGGTTGCGTGGGCCCGAGGAGGTTATCGGGTTGATTTGCGGTGACAAAGTCCCGGAAGGCGGCGCGGAGTTGCTCCGCCGACGCCGCGTCCACCGCCAGCAGCTGGTTATCGATAGCGAAGCGGGTGAATGCCCGTTGCAGATGGAGGGCCTTGAGAACGGTCGGAAGATCCGCTGCCGGTGGAAACGGCTTCGCGCCCGCCGCCATAAGGCTCGCATAAGCCAGCCAGATCCCGGCACCGAACGTCGCCGCGCCGACCAGCAGCAACATAAGCCCCCCGCAGAAAAAAAACCACACGACAAGACCCATCGCCAGCAAAAGGGCGCCCAGGCCAGCCGGAATTAGATATTTATCGTACGGCCAGGCCGGGAGGCTTTTTAGAGTGTCATCGATATTTTCGACGTAATAATCGTTGAAGGACATCGTCGTTTCGATTTGGCCGCGCGCGATATATTTGGCGAATGACGCGGCGTCGTTCACGCTCGTGTCGAAGTCAACGCAGAACTGGAATATCTCTTTCAACTCGGTTTGCATCGTGTCCCAAAGAGCGGCAAGATAGGAATCACGCTCGGCATCGGTGCCGCTCGCGGCGTCGAAGTCCGCCCCGAAGAACAGAAACGGGCAAGTCAGATGATCCTGCGGCTGCGCGACCATGGTGTCGATGTTCTTGATCACCGTCCAAAGCAAGTTGACGTATTCGCGTCCGTTGTAAGCTACGTCGTCGATGATCGCGAAGCGCACGAAATGGTTGCGCGTATTGCGCGCGAACGGGCTCTGGTCGTCGCAGCAGGCGGGCGTCTGCTGGGCGGGCGGTAGCTGGGCGAGCCGTTTGCGCAGCGCATGGACCGGCGACGAGAACGCCGGTCCGTCCGGAATCGGACAATCCGTTTTAACGGGGACGAGAACCGTCAGGAAGTAATGTCCGCCATCAAATGTTGGCATGAACGGCTCCTTGGCGAGACACAAGGGTCAGAGTAGCGCATGGGCGGCGCCCGGCTGCTCCCGGACGTAAGCGTTGCGATTACTGTCGGCGATATACGTGTCGTAGCTCGCGACCGGCGCGTATCCCTGGTAGCCGAGGTCGTTCTGCACCGAGCAGAGCGCCGCGACATATGCCTTCTGGAATTCCTCAGGCGTCAAGGAATCGTGCTGGTAGGCGAGCGCCCGAATGGCGCGCCGCACGCGCAGCGCCGCCGTGATGTCGGTTTGCGCCGCGCCCGGCGTCGCATTGTAATAATAGTCAGTGTCAACCTGGTTCACCCTTATGTAGTCTTTGAAGGGGGTGCTCGGGATCGAATGAGGGAATTTCGTGCTCGAAATCCAGTATAAGTCGACCCCCGTCGGAATGCCGTCCGAGAACGCGTCGAGATACTGATCCCAGGTGCCGTTGAAGTTGCTAGAGAATAGCAGGTAGTCGTTCTGCAGCTTCTGTCGCCCCTGGCCGTAGTCGGGCCATTGATTCCTTTTGACGATCGCCCAACGGCCGAAGTGAATGAACGACAGGCCGAGCAACCCTTTCAGGGTGGAGGGAAGGGCGCGCGTCGCCATAAAGCCCAAACGATTTATCCACGTCAGACATGGCCGCATCGGCGTGACGACGTTCATGACGTAAGCCTTGCCGGCGACGTTGGACATGACCCCTCCTCCGCTCCGCGAGCAGCCCGGCTCTTATTAGACTTCAGCCTGCGGCAAACGCGGAGTTTCACATATTGAGAAATCATTATGCCCCCTTTTTTTAGCTATTGGCAAGCCTTGGCTGGCACCCTGCCGGGCGGCCCAGCAAGGCAACCGCAAGCCTATGATACGAGATAAGTTTCAAGCTGTCCGGACATTGGTTTGCGCACGCTTGCCGCGGCGCTTTCCGGAAAGCCGGTCGCAACCTAATATCTCCGGCAACAAATTATTATGGGTCCGCGTCTAGTATGACGTGGACGCAACGAGGCCCACCAAATGACGCTAGCCGCAATGTCACAAGAAGCCCGCCCGGCACGCCTCCTAGGCGCATTGCACGGCAATGGCCCGGCCAACAATGATTCGGCGTTTCCCGTGGCTCAGGCGGGTCCCGGCTCCAGCCTCGCTGGCGCCTATCTCAATCAATTCAACGAAATGGTAAAATTGATCGAGCGGCTTCCCGGCACGCCCGAATTGATTGGCGATTTATTGAACTGGCAACCGACGAGCTACCAGGATTATTTCACCGCTTCGGCGATGCCAGGCCGCGCCTCCGCGACCGATGTCTATGCCTCGTTGAACCGCTGCGTGCGGCAAAATTTCGAGGACGTTGTCGACGATCTCGAACGCAAGGCCCTCGGCGCCTTGGCCGCGATTCGACGCCACCACAAGACCCATGGGGAATCGCGCCCCGACATCATCACCGACATTTGCGCCCGCGCCGGAACGCATCTCCGTGAAGTGCTCGGCAAGGCATATGATCTCGTCAGTTATGTTCCAGGCGGGCCGGGCAATTTCGCGCCGCGCCGGAAGCTCCGGGTCGCGCAAGCTTGAGCGCAAGCAATTTGACCGCAATCCGGCTCGGATTCTAATCCCGGCGAGTGCAACGCAGCCGGAACGCGCGCGACGGACCGGCCCTGGCGCAACCGAACGGTTTGGCTTAAGGCTCTTGGCGCGCCTTTGCCTTTCCTGACGCGCGGGGTAAAACCCAAGATCCGCCGCTCTGCTCCTCCTGATCGCGTTTCTTCAACAATGCGCCTGTCCCGTTATTTTCTGCCGATTCTGCGGGAGACGCCGAAGGAAGCCGAGATCGTCTCGCACCGCTTGATGTTGCGCACCGGCATGATCCGGCAGGAGGCGGCCGGGATTTATGCTTGGCTGCCGCTCGGACTTCGCGTCTTGCAAAAAGTTGGGCAGATCGTCCGCGAGGAAATGGACCGGGCGGGCGCGATCGAGCTCTTGATGCCGACCCTCCAGCTCGCCGATTTGTGGCGGGAAACCGGCCGCTACGAGGCCTACGGCCCGGAAATGCTGCGTATCAAGGACCGTCACGAGCGGGAACTTCTCTATGGCCCGACCAACGAGGACATGATTACCGGGATCTTTCGCGCCTATATCCATTCCTACCGGGATCTGCCCAAAATCCTTTACCATATCCAGTGGAAATTCCGCGACGAGCAAAGGCCGCGCTTCGGCGTCATGCGCGGCCGCGAATTCTTGATGAAGGATGCCTATTCCTTCGATGTCGACGAAGCGTCGGCGTGGCTTTCCTACAACAAGATGTTCGTCGCCTATTTGCGGATTTTTTCCCGGATGGGGTTGAAGGCGATCCCGATGCGCGCCGAGACCGGGCCGATCGGCGGCGATTTGAGCCATGAATTCATCATTTTGGCGGAAACCGGCGAGTCGGCGGTATTTTGCCACGCCGATGTCTTGGATTTGCCTGTCCCGCCTGAAACCACTGACTATGATGGCGACCTCTCGCCCATCGTCCACGCGTGGACGAAGCTTTACGCGGCGACCGGGGATGTCCACGATCAAGCCCGTTTCGAGCGCGAGACGCCGGAACAAAAACGCATCCAAACGCGCGGCATCGAGGTCGGCCAAGTGTTTTATTTCGGCGAAAAATATTCCAAGCCGATGCGGGCCTTGATCACCGGCCCCGACGGAGTCGAGCGGCCATTCCAAGGCGGGTCCTATGGGGTTGGCGTATCGCGTCTCGTCGGCGCCGTGATCGAGGCGAGCCACGACGAAAATGGGATTATTTGGCCCGAGGCCGTCGCGCCTTTCAAGGTAGGATTGGCCAATCTCAAGGTTGGCGACGACACGACGGATGCCGCCTGCGCCGCGATTTACGCCGCTCTCGAAAAAGCAGGCGTAGGTGTGTTATATGACGACACCGGCGAGCGCCCCGGCGCAAAATTCGCCAAGCTCGATCTGATCGGGCTGCCTTATCAGATCATCGTCGGCCCCAAGGGACTGGCCTCGGATACTGTGGAACTCAAGACTAGGGCGACCGGCGCGCGTGAAAATCTCGCCGCCGGCGCCGCGATCGCGCGGCTCGGGGGCTCATGATGGAAGCCTCGAAGGCCACCCGCCCGTTCGCGCCCTTCGAGTGGATGATCGCGCTCCGCTATCTGCGCGCGCGGCGCAAGACGAGCTTCGTTTCGGTCATCGCCTTTTTCTCCTTTCTCGGAATTGCGCTGGGCGTCGCGACGCTGATCGTCGTCATGTCGGTGATGAATGGCTTTCACAAGGAATTGCTCGACAAGATCGTCGGCATCAACGGTCATATTTTCCTTCAGGCCGCCGAGACGCAGTTCACCGATTACGACGAAGTGGTGAAGGAAGTCGCCGCGGTG
>DATBYR010000069.1:0-5609 GCA_036513565.1 Methylocella sp.
CCCAGCTCGCGATCGAAACGCACATGCGCGAGGATTCGATAAAACTGTTCGGCTTCATTTCGGAGACCGAACGCGACTGGTTTCGCTTGCTCCAGTCGGTGCAAGGTGTCGGCGCCAAGGTGGCTCTCGCGATTCAAACCGGGCTCGATACCGCCGAGCTTGCTACGGCGATTGCTTGCCAGGACAAAGCTGCGATCGCCCGGGCGCCTGGGGTCGGGCCGAAGCTCGCGGCGCGAATCGCCTCGGAATTAAAGGACAAGGCAGCCGTTTCGGGCACGGTGGACGTGACCGCCGCGCGTCTTGCCGGGCTCGATGGCGGTCAGCCCGCCGCGGCGCAAGACGCCCTCTCGGCTTTGGTCCATCTCGGCTATGGGCGGCCGCAGGCCGCGGCGGCGGTGGCAGCTTCGGTAGCAGCGCTTGGCGAGGGCGCGCCCGCCGCCGAACTGATCCTTCGCGGCCTCAAGGAACTCGCGCGCTAGAGTATGTCCCGAAAAAGTTGCTCGACTTTTTCGATATTGAGACATCGGATATATCCGATGTCTCATGAGGGCATGCTCCAACTCTTTGAAATTGAGCGATTCCATTTCGATCACGTGATCCCACGTGATCGGGAAGCGCTCTAGTCCGGCAAGCGGCACATCACGCCTTGCCATGATGCGCGGCTTCCGCATTGGCATCGAGGGGCCAGCGCGGCCTCGCCGCAAAGGTCATGTCGTCGACGAGACCGAGCAAAAGCCGCTCGATACCCGCCCAGGCGATCATGGCGCCATTATCGGTGCAAAGAGACGCTGGCGGCAGCACGAGCCGCAACCCGGCCTCGCCGCAAAACCGCATCAGCGCCCGGCGAATGGCGCCATTGGCGGCAACCCCGCCCGCCACGACCATCGCGGCGGGCTGGCCGACGGTTTCGCGGAAAAGTCGCAAGGCCACGCGGCAGCGGTCGATGATCGTATCGACCACCGCGGCTTGGAAAGAGGCGCAGACATCGGCCACATCGGCCGTCGTCAAAGGCCCGGCGCGCTCCACTTCCAGCCGGACAGCGGTTTTGAGACCGGAAAAAGAAAAGTCCGGGTTCGGCCGGCCAAGCATGGGGCGCGGCAGATCGAACCGCGTGGCACTGCCCTCCTCCGCCAATTTCTCGACCCGAGGTCCGCCGGGGTAGGGAAGGCCCAGCATCTTGCCGACCTTGTCGAAGGCTTCGCCCGCCGCGTCGTCCACCGTCGAACCGAGCCGGAGATAATCCCCCACCCCTTTCACCGCGACCAATTGGGTGTGACCGCCGGAGACCAAGAGCAACAAAAAAGGAAACCCGAGTTCCTCGGCCAGCCGCGCCGTCAAGGCATGTGCCTCGAGGTGGTTTACCGCGATGAAAGGCTTGCGGCTCGCCAAGGCCAAGGCCTTCGCCGTGGTCAGCCCCACAATGATTCCGCCGATGAGACCCGGCCCCGCCGCCGCCGCGATCCCGTCGAGGTCCGCCAATTCGGTCCCGGCGCCGTCGAGCGCGCGCTGCACAAGCCGGTCAATCGTCTCGATATGAGCCCGCGCGGCAATCTCCGGCACGACACCGCCGAAGGCCGCGTGCTCGGCGATCTGACTCATGATCTCGTTCGATAGAATTTCGCCGGTTCCGCCCGGCTGCAACTGGACGACAGCAGCGGCGGACTCATCGCAGGTTGTTTCAATTCCGAGAACGCGCATGGCTCTCCTTCAGCGCCTTTCCCTTGGATCGCCGGCGGCCAAAATTTGGCATTCGCCGCCAGCGGCATTAATCTTCCACCTATAGACCGATCCTAACCAATAAGGAAATGTGCCGATTCCTTCCCCCGCATCACGATCGCGCAAAGCTCTCCTCTTCAGACTTGGGACGCGGGGCAGCCCCTTGGCGCTCGCCCAGACGCGTGAACTCAAGGATCGCCTCATAGCGGCGCATGGCCTCGATCCGCACGCCATCGAGATCGTCGCCATAAAGACCAGCGGCGACATGATTCTTAACCTGCCGTTGAGCGAAGCCGGTGGCAAGGGGCTTTTTACCAAGGAGCTCGACCTTGCCTTGGCTTCCGGCGATATTGAAATGGCCGTGCATTCGGCGAAGGATTTGCCGACGATTCTCCCTGCCGGAATAGAGATCGCTGGTTATCTTCCACGCGCGGACGTGCGCGACGCGTGGATTTCTCCGCACGCGCCGCATCCGTTAAAACTTCCGCTGGGAAGCCTTGTCGGCACCGCCTCGCTGCGCCGGGGCGCCATGGTCAGGCGGCTGCGGCCGGATCTAAAAATCGCGCTGTTGCGCGGCAATGTCGAGACGCGCCTCGCCAAAGTCGCCAAGGGCGAAGTCGCCGCCACGTTGCTCGCGCTTGCCGGGCTGAAGCGCCTCGGTCTCGAGGCGGCGGCCACGGCCGTGCTCGACGTGCGGGAATTTGTTCCGGCGCCGGGGCAGGGCGCGATTGCCATCACCATTCGGGCGGGCGACAGCGCCACTCGGGCTTTCCTGGCGCCGGTTCTCGACGCGGCGACGGGCATTGCGCTTTCGGCGGAGCGCGCCTTTCTGCGGGTTTTCGATGGCTCCTGCAAAACGCCGATTGGGGCATACGCGTGCCTCGACACAGGCAAGGTTGCGTTTCGCGCCATCGTGCTGAAACCCGATGGTTCGCGGTTTTTCGAGACGGCGGCGTCCGGGCCGTTAGCCAAGGCGGCATCGCTCGGAGAAGCGGCCGGCCATGAACTCGCCGCCCAAATTCCCCCAGGCTTTTTCGATCCGTAGCGTCATGGACTTGCGAGAGCGGCGGTTTCTCAGGTTATATCATCACCCGGTACTGAACCCAGCGAAATACGAAGCTTTGGGCAAGCATCGCGCCGAGCACGCGATGGCGGCTTTCCCATCCGCTTCCATAATGGCACTAATGCGACTGCGAAACGCTGGCGTCACGCACACACTATCCATGGTAACCATCAGGTGTTCCGACGCGCCGCAAAGGTTCGGTCCAATCAAAATTAGAGATAGAGCGCGGGTCTAAATTGTTCCGTACAAAAACGTCCAACAGGTCAGCGCTTCTGGTCCTCAACACTTGCCACGTGCCTAGGTACTTTGCGCGAATGCGTGGATCAAGGTTGGTATCTGTCATATGACGATATATATTGCGCAGGTACACGAAGTCATAAGCGTGCAGGTTTTCAATGCCTTCGTCAAGAATAATGTCAGGATTGAAGGGATATTCTGCTTCATTAAAACTAATTCTGCCAAGAGTCTGCATGATGTGTACGAAGTTGCAATTTTTGTCGTAAGGCGTTGTCTTAAATATCTTGCTGTATTCGTCGATTTGTTTGTCTATAAATAGACCCATGCAAATGATATTTTTCTCGCGATTATACGTCTTTACGAGGGCTTGTCCGTAAAACGCGCTAATATTAGTAAGGTTTTTGTGTTCAAAATCACCAGTGGTGAGCAGGGCTCGAAAGTGAATATCTTTCCCAATGAGTCTATAGAATAGGTCTTGAGCGAACTCGCACATCCACATGATAGCGCCGTTGCGGTCAGTGCAATCAGCCCAATCTTGGATACTATACACAAGGACGGTGTCCGAAAAAACGATACACTTGAAATATGGGGCGTGCGAAAAAACATTGAGGCCGTCGATATTCGAGTAAACCTGCTCTACATTCGCCACATCCTCTGTCAATTCGGAAAAACCAAGAATATCGATATATAGAAATAGCCGTTCGGTCATGATTTGCGTTGCCCATTGTCAGTAAGGCTGAACGTCGCCCCTTTATCACGGAAGGGGCTCAACATAAACAATCTCGTTGCTAACTAGGAAAAAGCGATGCCAGACGATCGCGAGGCCGCGCGTCTCTACAAGGTCGCCGCCGAACAGGGGGATGCGGCCGTGCAATACAATCTCGGGGTCTTCTACGAGCGTGGCCGTGGTGGCTTGCCGAAGGACGATCGCGAGGCCGCACGCCTCTACAAGCTCGCCGCCGATCGGGGAGACGCCTCAGCGCAGTGCAATCTCGGGGCCTTCTACGCGAATGGCCGAGGCGGCCTGTCGCGGGACGATCGCGAGGCCGCGCGCCTCTACAAGCTCGCCGCTGATCAGGGAGATGCGGCCGCGCAATACAATCTCGGGTTCTTCTACCGGCGGGGCCGAGGCGGCCTGCCGCAGGACGATCGCGAGGCCATGCGCCTCTTCAAGCTCGCCGCCGACCAGGGATTCGCAGAAGCGCGGGCGGTCTTGCGATCATTGTGGGCGATGTCCTCGCGCCTGTTTGGACGCGTGACCGATACAAGAGACGGCTGGCGGCAACAGCAAGATGAACGGGAACGACAAGAGGAAACTGCTGAGCGAGAGCGCCAACGGCGGCAGCAAGAGGAACGGGAACGGCAGAGGGAAGCTGCTGAGCGAGACCGGCAAAGGCGGCAGGAGGAGCAGGATCGTCGGCGCGATGCGGCGTCCGGCAACATGAGCGCCACTCAGGCCCTCGAAATCCTCGGAATAAATGCAGGCGCGACCGAACAGGACATTCGCGCGGCCTATAACCACCTGATGAAACGCGTGCACCCCGATGTGGGTGGGTCGGCGTATTTTTCCAAGCAACTAAATGCCGCGCGAGACGTGCTGCTCGGGTAGCTGTGGGCGTGAGCGTAGTTACGGCCCGGCCGTATCGCCGGCTCCGCATATTGCCCGTTCCTCCAGCCTTTGCGCCAAAACCTCATTTGGCCTACGATGGAGACAACGATAGCCGGAAGGGCAAGAAGAAGGAAGCGCCATCATGACAGGTTCTCCCGCGAAGGCCGCCGTGGCCGGACCTCGCTCGGTCGCGCTCATCGGCGCTTATGGAAGCGGCAAGTCCACCTTGTTCGAGGCTTTGATGGCCGCGGCCGGCGCGCCCCTTAAACGTCAAAGCGATATTCGCAAGCGGGTCGTGACTACCGAGTTGAGGCTTGGACATTGCTCCTTTCTGGCCGATCGCTGGTCGATCCTGGATTGCCCCGGTTCGGTCGAATTCGCCTATGAGATGGAAGGAGCGCTCGCGGCGGTCGATCTCGCCATTGTGGTCAGCGAGCCCACGGCCGGCCGGGCGTCCAGCGTGCCGCTCTTGCTGAAGGCGCTCGAGGAATACCGGCTCCCTCACCTTATCTTTGTCAATAAGATCGACACGCTGGCCGGCTCTTTCGACGACACGCTCGCGGCGCTCCAGGCGTATTCCAAATATCCGCTAGCGGCACGCCAATTGCCGATCCGCGAGGCCGATGCGGTGACCGGCTACATCGATGTCGTGAGCGGACGGGCCTACCGCTACGGCGCGAACCAAGGCGCGGAGCCAATCGAGATTCCCGCGCAACTCCGCGATCCCGAGAAACAGGCGCTCGATGGGCTGGCCGAGGTGCTGGCCGACCAGGACGATGCCCTCTTGGAAAAACTGATCGAGGAAGTCGCGCCGACATCGGCGGAGCTCTACCAGCAATTGCGCAAGGACCAGGCCAGCGGCACGATCGTCGAGGTCCTGCTTGGATCGGCCGCGCGCGGGCAGGGCATCTTGCCCCTTTGGAAAACGATGCGGCATGACGTGCCGGACGCGGCCGAAACCGCGGCCCATCGCGGCGTCGGGGC
>DATBYR010000070.1:0-7895 GCA_036513565.1 Methylocella sp.
AGCGATACGTGCCAATTGCCGTCTTGGCCTCTTTCTCGACCATGCGGCACGCCTTCTCGATGCATACCTCTTGCGAAAGCTTCAAGTCCGCCTCGATGGTGAGAAGATGCGCCGCGAAGCTGCCAAGGCTGCTGAACTTCAGCGTCATGCGCTGCCCCTCCCGCAGCCTTCAATCTCTCGCATTCGTTCGCACACAAGCTCACGCAGCGCGAAGGTGAGTCCGAAAGCCTCCCTACGCAGCAAGGGCGGGGATTGCTGCCGGAGAGCCCCGAATAATTCGCGGGTCTCGCGATCGATCGTTTCTTGCGATTCGCCGACAAGACGAAAAACGTGCGCCTCAATCTTGCCGGCAGCAATCCCGGCGCGAACGAATTCTTTCAGTTGTTCAAGAGCAGCCCGCGACTCTGGCGCCGAGAATGGCACTGACGACTTCATTTCGCCGGCACCTCGTTGCCGTGATACATGTTACCTCATCCAAAAATAAACTGCGGTGAGGCATGTCTCACCATTAGATCGCTCAGTCCGTAAACCATCGCATCAAGGCGATCCGGCGAATTGGTTGAACCCGGCTCAAAACTGCAAAGTTGATCCTCCAGCTCGGGGAATCCGCCAACGTGCGCAATGCGATGTTGCTCGTACAGCGCACTCACCGGCTCGGCGCGAATGATCTTCCCGCGGCTCGCATGCACGGTCCGAACCGGGACGTTCGGGTCAACCATCCGCAAGGTGTTTTCCGCCATGTCGCCGCCTTGATTCACTTCGATAACGATCCTATCAGCCCGCCATTTTTTGTAGCCCATAATCACTTTCCTGGCCCATTCCACCGGCGAATAACGTCCGGACAAATCTTCCAACACATAGCCTCGATCGTCATCACCCAAGCCGCAAACAATAACCCCGGTCTCGTCCGAATTCTCGCCAACCGAAATCGCCGGATCGATCGCGACGCAAATCCGCTTCATGAAAGGCTCGGTGCCTTTCTCAATTCGATTAGCCTCAATATTATCGCGCGACCACAGTGCGCCCGGAACGTCGTCCAAAATGTCCCGGTCGAGTTCCTGCCTACCGAGGCGGGTTCCTTCATAGCGCTTTACGATCTCGCTGAGAAACGCGGGCGGTAGATTGGAGGCGTTGTCGCTTGTCTTGCCTTTCGTGACATGTACGTCATCGCGCTTGATCAATTGCTTCAGCAACTTGATCGGCCGCGGCGTGCTAGTCACACACACCCTCGGCTTCCTTCCAAGGCGCAGGCCGAATTGCAACATATCCCATGCCGACTGCGCATCCGTCCAGGCCGCTAGCTCGTCGCACCATGCAGCGTCATGTTGCGGGCCTCTAAGCCTGTCGGCTTCCTCGGCACTGTACGCCGTGCAAATCGCGCCGGCACTGAATGTCACCCTGCGCTTGCTTGGTTCGTACAGGGGTCTATTCCAGTCCGCGCAAACCGAGAGCAACCCAGACTCGCCCTCGATCATCACGTCGCGAACATCCGCCGCGGTGCTGCCAACCAAGGCCACGCGGCGCGCCTGCCCGCTACCAATTAAAGTCTTAACCCATTCCGCGCCTGTCCGCGTCTTACCCCAACCGCGCCCGCTCAAAATCAACCAAATCGACCAATCACCGGGCGGCGGCAATTGCTCCGGCCGCGCGTGGACAGGCCAATCATCCGTGATGACTTCGGCGAGCCTGGCGAAGATAGAAGGGCTTTGCGATGATAGATTACTGAGCATCGGCGCGCGCCTCGATCACCTTCACGGGTTGCGCGGCGTGCTTGGCGTCAAGTTGGTGGAAAAGTGCAATAACATCAGCCCTGGCTTCCGGATGCTTTTGGCAGATGGTCAGCAACCCGGCCTGAAGTTCCAGAAAGGGTTGGCTGTTCAACATTTGGACATTGTTGTTAACCGTGATCGTCGTCGAGGCCAGCGCGGAAATCTCGCCCGTGACCTTGCCGAGTGTTTGCAACACGGTCACAAGATGCCCGGCGACGTTCGCGGCGATGTGCGCCTTGCCAGCCGCCGCAGACGCGGTGAATTGTTGCATCAAAACAGACCGGACGACCGTCAAATATTCAAGAACGCTCCGGTTCTCTCGCGCCGCCGCATTCGCAAGATCCGCGATCGCCGCAGGTCCGGCGAGGTAACTTATTCGAGCCCTTTCCGTGAGATGGTTTTTGCAATGACGGTGGATCGCGTCGCGACGGAGGTCGAATTGCGACGCGAGCTTGTCCAGGCTGACGCCCGCCACACGTAAGGCCTCGATCCGCACGCGCTCGCCGTGATTGCAAACACTACACCCGCGATGCCGCTCAGACGACGCAGCTTCCACCGCCGCAGCCGGCGTTAGATCGCACCAAGGCTTGCCATTTTGAAAATGTCCGCGCGGTTCAATCATTGCCTATCGATTATTCCAAAGTGCGCCGGACGGCCATGGAACAAAGCCGCCCGGCGCTTTCGTGGCTGCGGATATGAGACGCCGCCACAAATCCGTTTCGAACCGCGCCGTCAAAGTTTGGACAATATCGAATTCAAAGCCGTCAAATTCGCCGCGTCGCCGCCGCCGGATGGATGAAGTCGGATAATCTCTTTCAACAACTGCTGCTTCTCGATGACGCGGAGCTGCAATTGCGTCATCAGCGCCGACAGGTCCGCACCGCCCGCCTGAGCCTTCGCAACCGCTGCGGGCGTTAGAATGATGCTGGTGATGTCTTGGGTAAGTGTGGTCACGTTGAATTACCTCGCATAAAACGAACTCTACCGATCCCGCGGCGGTTGCGGCGCGTCTTGCGCCGGGCCGCTCTTAGTGCCAGGCACGCCACCAAGAACCGGTTCAACCCGCGTTCCACCGTGGGTCATGACTTCGCCGCCGTTCGAAAGGCGTGGGCACCAGGCCGCGCGGCGGACGATCCCAATAATTGCCATCAAGCTTTTTCTCAGCCATTACGATTGCCTTTCGGTCAGAGCATCATTTCAGCAAGCCAGCACGCGATAGGTTGCATTTGATAGAAAGCCGATCCGAAGTCTGCAACCCAGCGCCGGCAAGCTTCTCGTCAAGCTCGGCAACGCTCAACGGCCGCTCGATGGAAATGGCCGCCCTGTCCAGCAAATACGCGATGCTTCTGAAATGCCCAGTTTGTTTCATCGCCTGAACGCTCAGCTTGAACTTTTCATCTTCCGGCACAAATACAGACGACCTAATTCCATCAGGATACTTCAATTCCATGTCCGTTACTTTCCTTTGAACCGCAGATACTTGCCAGCCAGCGCCAGAGGATCTTGCAGCCATGCTTCCTCGAGCCGCTTCCAGGCTGGCAGATGGCGGGCAATGTCGGGTTTGGAGACTTTCACCTCGATCGTCCCTGGTCCAAGGTGTGGGGCCCGCATCCGGGCCGCAATGTCCTGAAGGGAGCGCTCAGCCGAATCGTATTCGGCCCGGAGACTTATGTCGGCATGCTCGACAAGAGCGTCGGTCATGACGCGAGGCAGGCGCTCGTCTAGCGCGGCCAAAACGGCCCTAAAGTGATCCCGCTCGGGCGTTGCGGCCTTGAGAGCCGCGCCAGCCCAGTTGCCCGATGTTCGCTCGCGGCGAGCTGAGCGGCCAAGTCTTGCGCCTGACGGCCAGAAATGCCGCTCAGGGCCGCTCCGGTGCCTTGGCGGAGATATTTATCTAGCATCGAGGATGTATCGGCCGTCCTGAGCCCCCGCAGGCGATCCTGCGCCTCTGTGACGCGGGCGATGTCTTGGGAAAGTTCGTCGATCCCCGCATCGAGGTTCGCGACACGCTCGGCGACCATACGGCGCCAAGCGATGAATTGAGCAAGGCGTGCGCGCGCAGGTGGCAGGCCACGGATGTCAGTCGCGACATCGTCCGGTGGATCGAATGATTTTCCGTCCGCGGTGAGCCACGAAGCGTCGGGATCGTCCGCAGTCCTAACAGGCTCTGGACGCTCAGGGACCGGCTCGGGATTGACCAGCTCACCGCGCCCGATAAGCCAGCGATGATCGCCAGGCGCCAAATACTTCGTGAATGCGAGCAAACTCACCGAATTGTCCCCCTCCGGCCACCATGCCGAGCACGACGGCCGCGGCGGCCATGTCGCCGGCCAACGCCGCCTCAATGGTTCTTTCCAGGATCGCTGGGCCGGCGGTAGCGAGGAGCTGTTTGTCGCTCACCCGGCGCGGGCCTCTTGGCCCCGGCTTGGCCCCACGCTTCAGCCCACGGAATGGGTCAGGCTTGCCCTCAATGTCTGCCATGAATAGCTACGCCCTCGCCTGTTCAAACTGCAAAAATACGTCGCTTTGACGCTAGTGCGGACGGCGCGGACAATGTGCGAACGGCTCGCAACGCGGTGGTTCCCATCCTTTAATTAGCCATCTATTAGACAAATAGCATGGTTCCAAATAAAATGCAATATTTTACAACGCTTTACCAAGCTACACTGCGCTTGTTTTCGCCATGATACGGCGAACCACGCGATTTATGTGGCCGCCGCGGGGGCTAGCATGAGCTAAGCGTCTACAAGCGCAAGCTAAGCACTAGCTGAGCCGTGGGGCCTGCGTAGCGTGAATGAAAAGCGTCGCATGTCTTTCCTCGAAATTCCCAGCATGCTACCGTTTGGTAGGTTCTTGGCTTTCCGATAAGCTGCAACTTCGCTTTATTTTCTAACTGCCAGGTTTTAGTATGTTTGCAACCATTTGAAATTACTATGGTGGCCAAGCAGGCGGACGGATGCGGACGCATTTTTCTAATTACCCGTCATGCGCGCGCGCATACATATGTGACGGTCGATACAGAAAGCCCGTCCGCTCGCGTCCGCCTTCCTATTCTTAGGGGCGAGTTTGCGGTATAGGTTCAGCTTCGGATGGGGCCAGCAATACAGCCCTTTTAAATCTTCACGGGTTGAGGCCGTCGTAGTTCCCGCCCCCACGAGGTGCTTACCGCCCATTTGGGTCTTGCGCTTGCTCGCATAGTTTGTTGCTGGCCTTGCGCGCGTATGCCGCCGTCACGCGGGACTTGTTGGATACCTCATGCCGCGCCCCGACTCGAAAACCCAACTCGAAGCCCTTCACCAGCGACAAATCGAACTCGGCCGCAAGATCAAGGAAGCGGAAGCTGAGGCCAGAAGGAAAGAACGCGAAAAGGACGAACGCCGCAAACTCCTCGCCGGCGCCTTGGCGCTCGCCGAAATCGCGTTGCGTCCCGATAGCCCATTCGCCGTCACCCTTGTCGATCTTCTCAACCACGGCCTGACAAAAGCGTCGGATCGTTCCTTGTTCAACCTCCCCCCGCTTTCCTCAAAACCACAACCCGCACCCGATGGACCGGCGGACGGCGAAAAACTACCACCTGACGAACCAGTCGCCGTAGCGCCAGTTCCACAATCACGCGAGCCACCGGAAACAGAGACGGAACATTTCGAACATTTGCTCGGACGCCTAAACTTGCTTTCGTCGTCCTGAAAGCAGGGCGGAAGGGAACGTTGTCACGCTCCGGTCGCCCTCTGTGATGATCCAGGGGCCCACGGTACCGGGCTGGAGAGCCGATGACGGTCAAGGAAAAAGCTGAATTCCTTGGTATCCTCGCGTCCGGTTTTTGCCCTTCCTTACTGGCGTGATGCTGCGTCCCTCCAGCTTTTCGCTGAATTGCTTTTGGCTTCCGACGAACTCACCATTGAGTTCTGCCCATGCCTTCCAGGAGGCGAACAGCGCAGAGGCGGGTTCCCACCAAGTTGCCTTGCGTTCGCATCGTTCGTCCATCCATGCGGCGATAGCGTCTTCGGCCTCCAAATACGCGGCGGTTGCTTCCGCGACGGCTTTTGGCCTTTCAAGGCCCTCGGCCTGCCATTTGAGGCAACCCTTGATTGCCCATTCCAGAATTCCTGGCCATTCGGTCTTGAGTTTTTCGGTTAGGTCTTTGTCGCGATCTTCGGGCGGAATGGTGACGTTGAACGGAACGAGGTGGAACCGGCGCCGGATCGCTTCATCGACGCTGCGCAAACCTGGCTTGTGGTTCCCTGCGATCATAAGTTTAAACGCCGGGTTGAATTCGAAGAAATCCTGCCGCATGAAGCGGGCACTGATGCGGTCGCCGCCGGTCAAGCTCTTGATTTTCGACTCTGCCCAGCGGCGTCCTTCCTCGGTTTCGATGGCGGTCACCAAGCGGGCGCCGCGAAGCCCGGCAAGATCGGTCGGGTGTGATGCGATCGCGGTCGCCACAAAGGTTTCGATCGGCGCTGTTTTGTGATAATCGCCGAGGATACCAGCTATCGTCGAGAGGAGGACGGATTTTCCATTGGCGCCGGTGCCGTGGCAAAACAACAGCATATGCTCGCGCGTATCGCCGGTTAAGGCATAACCTAATACTTTCTGAATATAGTCTATTAATTCCTGGTCGTTAGCAAATATAGTTTGCAGAAATTCCATGAATTTTGGACAAGCGCCCCCAGGTGCGGTGGCGGTAATTTTGATCGCATAGTCTTCGCGCCGGTGCGGTCGCGATTTGCCGGTTGTGAGATCGACGAGGCCGGCCGTGGTTGTAAGTACATATGAATCCGCGTCCCATTGGTCGATGATTGCCGCGATGCGCGTATCGGAACGCGCCAGCATTTCGATAGCGGCAACGGTTTTGGCTTTGGCGATGGCATTGGCCACTGAAGCCTTGTTGCATTCGGCGGCGGCTTCGCGGCAGATTTTGCGGGCCGTATCGAACACGGCGAGGGTGTTTTCGAATTCCCAATGTGTGCCGGTCCAGGCGAGCCACTTTCCCCATGCCGCCACGTATCGAAGGTCGGCTCCGTGGCGTTCGGCAAAGCGCAGCGCGAGGCGGTCTTCCGAAAACTCTGGCGAAAGAATGTCTCCAGCGCGCTTGGCCCCAAGCGGCTTGCCTAATTCGTCGAGCGAGTCGCGGTAGTCTTGATCGAGCGGTACGATTTTCATCCCGCACCGCCCTTGCGCATGATTCCGGCAACGGCGATCAGCGCGCTTTCGGCGCGGCCATCGTCCCTGGCCCGTGCGAAAAGCTCGGCATGGCCTGGCCAGCGGCGGATTGCTTCGGCTCGCGACGCATCCTTTGATTGGAGCGTCAAGCCGACGGTGCGCTTCCATGCCGGAGGCGTTAGGAAGATCAGAGGAATACCCGCGGCAGCAAGAACGCCTTCGATGACGCCACGGGCGCGGCCAAAGGCGAAAGCGCCCGTAGGGCCTTCGCCGGGACGTGCCGAAACGTACTCGACGAAGGCATGAACCGCATGGCTCTTGAAGACGATCGAGGCGAGCAATGGCGCATTGACCGCGCGGCGCCCTTTCGGGCCGTCGTGAAGCGTCGGCATATCGCTAATTTCGAGCAACGCGCCGGTCTCGTCGAGCAGAGCGATTGCGCCGGTAACGCCTATGTCAATTCCAATGATTATGGCGATGCCCTCCGGCCCTCTTCAAATGCTCTGGCAAAAATCCGAAGCAGTTGCTTTTCGCTATCCTCCGCCGCCTTGGCGATGCGAAGAGCGTTTTCAGGCATGAAGCTTTCGATTTTTTCGCGAAGCAGACGAAGCAGGATCTCGGCTGGCATCGCCTCGGCTTCGACGGCTTCCTCGACGTGCAAAGATCGTCGATCTCCCGGCTTGCGTGGCTTTGTGGGCAGATTGAATTCGCGGACCTGGGCTTGATTGATAACCGACGCGATGAAACCCCGAGATGGCTCCGTAGCTTTCGCTCGATATCTTTATCGATGAGGACTCCGGCCGGATCGTAATCGCCAATGTGAATCGAGACCTGGGCGCGGGGGCGCCATTTGAGGCGGTACGAGGGATTGAAGCGTGCTGCAAGACGGGGAGAGGCGACTTGGGCCGCTGCGCTCGAAAATCGCCGGTTTGGCGCCGCGCTGACGGACTTTGCGGCATGGGT
>DATBYR010000071.1:0-6125 GCA_036513565.1 Methylocella sp.
ATTGACTGCCAGCGGCACAGTTGGCTCGCCATTCAGCTACACGATCACCGCGACTAAAAATCCCACGAGCTTCAATGCGGCGGGATTGCCCGCCGGACTTTCGATCAACACAACGACCGGTGTCATCGCCGGAACGCCCACCGCGGCGGGAACGTCCAGCGTGACGTTGAGTGCCACCAATGGTTTAGGAACGGGGTCCGCGACATTGGCTGTAACGATTAGTGTCCCACCACCCTCAAGCCTCTTCTCTGGAATCACCACTCCGCCTATTGTGATCCAAAACGACTCGAATTCGATTGAACTCGGCGTCAAGTTTACTGCCTCGACGGCGGGGAGCATCACCGGTGCGCGTTTCTATAAGAACCCACAGGACACTGGCACGCATACCGCGCATCTGTGGAGCGCGAGGGGAACGCTGCTCGCCAGCGCGACGTTTGCCGACGAGACAGCGAGCGGCTGGCAGCAAGTCAATCTGCCGAGACCGGTCGCGATAGATGCCGACACAACCTACATTGTCTCCTATCACAGCAACGGCAATTATTCCGAGACCGACAACTATTTTGACAATGCGTATACCAACGGCCCTCTTACCGCTCCCGATAGCGCTTCGAGCGGCGGTAACGGTGTCTATAACTACGGCAGCACGGTCAGTTTCCCGAATAATACCTACATAGCTGCCAACTACTGGGTCGACGTCGTGTTACAATGAGCCGGCGCGTTGCCTGGCCCAACGCTGCCTGGCCCAACAAGGGCATTGGTTCTGCATGATGAATCGACGACCGTTCACGCGCCAGTGCCGAGGGCTATCGATGCACGCGGGCCATCGCCGGCACAGCCTAGAGCGGTCCCCGCTTTTTTGGGCTGCGCGCCAGGGTCAAGAAGGATATCGAGCGTAAGCCGGCAGGGAGCCAGGCTCGGACGCCCGATGCGCACCGTTGGCATTGGCCATGACCGCGACGTCGTAGGTTCTATCCTGTTCGTCGATCGGCACTTGCCCCTTTTCGATCATTGCCTTGAGCGGACGATAAAAGGCTTGTCGCTGTCGCGCTTGCGCTTGTGGGTCCGCAGCCTCAACTTCGCCCATGCGCAAATAATACCGGTCGCGCACGATGCGATCCGAGACGGCCAATCCAAATGGATGACGGCTTGCAATCCCTCGCTGTGATCGCGCGGAAGGTAGCGCTTGCTTTCCGCATCGTCGCGGCGCGGGGGGCAGAGGCCGGGCTGATCGAGGATGCTGGCGATGGCGGTGATGGATGACGAGGCCAGACGGCGCTTGGCGGCCGTGGACATGACCGCAACCATTGGCGGCTCCGTTGCGGCGGAGAGTGGGCGCGTGTTCCACGAAAGCCCGGCCCGCTGGCTGGCGAAGACGATGGACGCCAACAGCGGCCCGTTGGCTGTGCGGCGGCTGGCCGGGCCGTCTTTGAGACGGGCAGGTGCAAATCGGCGCCAGCTCGCCGATACCCTCACGAGCCTTTTGACCGTCCTCGAATTGTCGAGCGACGCCGCAATCGACTCTCGCGAGGGCTAATATCCCTGACTTGACTTCTTGGTTCTTTCAGCCATTATCCTTCCATAGTTGAAGGACCCGCATCATGGCACGCAAACAGCCCAAATCAATCCATCAACTCACGGCCACTCAATTCGAATGGATTTTCCCGAACGAAGACGCCTGTTGCGCATATCTCGTCGGCCGCCGTTGGCCCGAAGGTGTTCGCTGTCCGCGGTGCGGCGCCGCGATCAATCGCCAGGTCTCAACAATGCCATGGCATTGGCAATGCTATCAATGCGCCCCTAACACCACTTATCGGTTCTCCCACATTGCCGGGACGATCTTCGAGAACACAAATAAGCCGCTTCGCGACTGGTTCCGTGTCATTCATTTGATGCTGACCAGCAAGGAGGGCATGAGCGCGTTGCAAATCAAGCGCTATATGGGCTTTGGTTCCTACAAGACCGCTTGGCTCATGTGCCATAAGGTCAGAACAGCGCTCGTGGAAGACATTGATAAGCTCGGCGGCATCGTCGAAGTCGAAAACTTTCGTCGGCGGCTTGGCTAAAAACAGGCATTGGGATAAGCGCGGCGGTGGCGGCACCGGCGGCATCGATTCCGGTAAAACGCCGATCGTCGGCGCCGTCAGCCGTAAGGGGAATGTTGTTGCACGGGTAGTCGCGAACATTCAGGCGGCCACCCTGACAGCCTTCGTCCGCGAAGCCGTTTCCCACAAAGTCAGCTGCACCGATCAATATCCCGGCTACGAGCCGCTCGACAGGGATTACCCACGCGGGACCGTTGACCATGCCAAGGGCCAATATGTCATTGGAGCAATTCATACTCAAACCATCGAAGGCTTTTGGTCGATCTTCAAGCGCGGCGTAGTCGGCACATTCCACAAAATGAGCCGCAAATATATGCCTCTCTATGTCGCCGAGTTCCAATTCCGTTATAATAACCGCGAAAACGCGGACATCTTCGGAACGGCCATCAAGGGATGTTAAAAAAATCGTGGTGCCCCGTTGGCGTTCGTAATGTTGTTCGCCGTCGCTTGGTATGGAGTATTGGCATCATCGCAGCAACCTCAACATCGCCAAGCAGTAAACCGCTCCGGTCAGAATGCCCCCCAATATATCCGGCCAGAGACGCCAGAAGAGAGAGTCGCGGACTATACTGAGGTTCTCGCGTGGTTTACGGCCTCTTGGCGTTGGTTTCCGCTATGCAAATCGCCTTCTTGATTAAAGCTGACAAAACTGCACGAATAACCGCCGATGCCGCCAAGCAATCCGCTGATGCCGCTACACAGGCCGCCAATGCTACGCTCGGCCTCGAACGCCCATTTTTTCACATTCTCAATGTGGAGCTCATCGGAGAAGGGGCAACTATGTACTTGACGTAGAACTCAATTTGGGCTAATATCCTCTCAATCGAGGATAAGCCCATGTGTGATCTTACAAATCCGATCTTCACCGACGCCAACAAAGCCCGTGAGCATCTTGAGCGCTTGTATTGGCCCGATGGCGTCGCCTGCCGCCATTGTGGAAATGCCGATCCGGCTCGCATTACGAAGCTCGCTGGCAAGAGCACGCGCCCGGGCGTTCATTGGTGCAATGAGTGCAACAAGCCCTTTACAGTGACGGTCGGCACCGTAATGGAGGACTCAAAAATCCCGTTGAACAAGTGGATCCTCGCCTATCATTTGGTGGCCGCAAGCAAGAAGGAAATGAGCGCGCACCAACTTCACCGCATGTTGGGCGTCACCTACAAGTCGGCTTGGTTCCTCGGGCACCGCATCCGCGAGAGCATGAACCCAGCGGCGCCCGGACCGATCGGCGGCGAAAATAAGGTTGTCGAAGCCGACGAAACGCTGATCGGCGGCAAGAAAAAGAACCGCGCCTTTGCCAAGAAGGAACCGAAGAAGCATACGGTTCTAACGCTTGTTGACCGCGACGGAGACAGCCATTCGTTCCACATCGCCAACGTAAAGGCCAAGACCCTTCGTGAAACTATCGTCAAGGTCGCAAGCCGCAAGTCCTATTTGGCGACGGACGAACTGGCGAGCTACGAAAAGATTGGCGAGGAATTCTCAGGCCATGGCGCCGTCAACCATTCGGCCGACGAATATGTCCGGCTTGGCGGTTTCATTCACGTCAATACAGCCGAGTGCCGTTTCAGCCTCATGAAGCGAGCAGTGTTTGGCACGCACCATTCGATCAGCGAAGCCCATTTGTCGCGTTATTTGACTGAATGGGATTTCAAATGGAACACCCGCAAAATAACAGACATGGCACGCGCAGCCATCGCGGTCAAAGGCGCCGAGGGCAAGCGGTTACAATATCGACAGCCTCGTGAAGCCGCGCACACTTAAGCAGCATGCCCGCAAGCTCATGCGCTTGATGAGGGGTAAGAAGCGTGCCCCCAAATAGAGCACCACGCTCTACCAAAAGCCCAATGGTGGCGCCACCATGCGAAACCTGTATTCTTCCGTTTAGAGAATTCAATTCATAGGTAGGAGAGGCATCCATGGGATTGCTTGAGGACATGCTGAAAGCTCTTGATCGTGTTGAGATATGGAAGGAATTACAAGCCGCTCCGCATCGCATTTCAGAACTGGAAAAGCGAGTGGGGGAACTAGAGGGGAAGCTCGGCGGAAAACGGCCGGCTGATGTATGCAAGTATTGCGGGGCACAAGCGTTGAGGCTTAGCTCCACTTTCGGCCCGACTGGCCAGGGTAAAATGCGAGAAGATTGGAAATGCGAGGAATGCACCAAGATTGAGACACGCTTGGTCTAGCGGCCCTTGCGGGGCGTCTATGGGCGGTCGCTTGGTTCTTCACCCTTTTCCTGTGAAGCACGGCGGGGGCTCGGCTTGCTGGGCTCCCGTTTCGCCTTACACTTGCCGATCTTCATTTCTGAATGGCGCTTCGGCGGCGTATTGAGCGCGCGTAAGAGAGCGGCGTCGCGGCGGCGGACCGTTTCCTCTTCGTTGAACCGATCATCTATCTGTTTGGCCATGAGTGAATTGTAGCATGACAAAGAAACCGCCGAAACCAGCAGATCGGCCTCGCGCTCCAAGGTTCAGAGCGCCAAGAAAGGACTTCGGCATGGCCAACGAGTCTATAAAGGACGCTCTTCTGAAGATTTCGGACGCCGTGATGTCAGAGGAAGATTACGATAAATATGTTCAGGAAAGCAGCGCCGAAAAAACTGACAGAGGGGCCGGTATCCTGTTCGCCACGAATTTAGAAAATGCCTTACGAGCCGCAATAATCCGGAGGCTTAATATAGGAGACGATTTTCACGCGAAGATTTTTGGCTATGAGGCCGCCCTAGGAACTTTCTCACGCAAAATCATTATGGCGCACGCAATCGGTCTCTATGGCAAAGAAACGCGCTCGAACCTAGATTTCATCCGGCTGATCAGAAATGCGCTCGCCCACGCTGCGGTCCCCGTGAAATTCGAGTATCCCACGATCGCAAACGCGTGCGCTGCCATAAATATACCGACGCGCTTGAGTGGATGGTTTCCATGGCAAAATCCGGAGCCGGATAACTCACTCTTGGGTCTTGCCAGATTCCAAATCGTATGCGAGATAACATCACATAATTTACTAAGGATTACGGCACCAAGAGGGACGACTACAATAAGCTCCCCATTCGGTGGGACTATTGACTTGCCGCAAATGCCGCAATCATTGCCCTAAAAATAAGCGATACCGCGCATTCAGCATCCCCGTATTCATCGCTTCTCCATCTGTAAAACTCAACCATTCCGGCCTCGACCATCGCCGGGCTAATCTCAATCTCATTGCCGGGCGCGCCAGCCACTCGACCATGAGCGGCGGCAGAATCGTGACACACGAAAAGCCTCTACGTCAAGTACATAGTTGCCGCATTGCCTGTCCTTAATTCGTCTACTTCATCAGATAGCATCTCAAATAGTTTTCTGTATTCCTCAATAGATATTTCACCAGCTGCGAGGCGCTCTTTCAACTTTTCAATATGTGAATTCATGGAAGAGCCTTTTTTCCGCTATTCTCGGCGACGGTGAAAAGCGCGCAGCGGGCGTCGCTGATTGAGAACCTACGCGGCTCTTGATTATTATATATCTTTGCTGTTTGAAGTTCCGGAAAATTTGGAAAAATCTGCGCGCCATCATGGAATGCTCCCCCTATGGAAATCGCTTCCCCCCCGTAGCCCTGCCTAGGACAACAAGTAATTCTTTGATCATCGCCACGAATCTTCAAGGTTCGCAACAGCCAAATGACCTCGATGTTGCGGTGGCATTCGGCCTCAAGCCGCCTATGTGGCCTCCCAACGATGGGTGTCATGCCCTCCGTCGCGGTAGTGTTTGCCGCAAAAATGCTTATATCCCTCGGGTGTCGGCGTCCCACATGTAGCCCAGTCTGCGCAGCCCGGATATTCACACCCCCCTCCTTCGACATAATAGGGATCATCCCAGCCGAGTGCCTTAAATGCGTCTTTAAGGGCGGAGAGGCCGCCAGTCGATAGCCATCTACGATTATCGTCGTTGCCCCGATAGGCAAACTGCCACACGAGGGCTTTAACAATTTCCCGGAAATCAGGCATTTCCGAACCGATCTGTATCGGGCGGAGACATCCGCCAT
>DATBYR010000072.1:0-3554 GCA_036513565.1 Methylocella sp.
GATCCGCACGCCGTGCCAGTTGAGGCTTGCCGGCTGGGCGAGCTTGTTGACAAGCCTTACTTTGACCTCCTCGCCTTTTTTGAAGCGCAGGAGCGGCCCGGGCACCTCCCCATTATAGCTCCAGACGGCGGTTGGAGAGGCCGGTTCGGGCAGAAGCCTCAAATTGCCCTCCCGTGCTTCAAGCACACGGAAAACGTCTTGCTGGGAGGGCACCTCCGCCCGCGCGGGCAGCATCAAAACGCTGGCCAGCGTATGCCCGAGAAATAGACGGCGGCTGATGGTTCCGCGCGGCGGCATCGAAAATCCTGCGGATTGTGAACGGACTCGACGCCGGCCTAGGCGAAGGCCGCGAGCCGGGATGTGATTTTAGATCCAGCGCCGGACCTTGGCTTTGTAGCGCAAATATTTGGCGCCAAATTTTTGTTCGAGATAGGCCTCTTCCGGCTCGATCACGCCTTTTTGCAATGTCGCCGCAAGCCCTGCAGAGAGGAGAAAAATCCACAAGGAATTGACGATGCAGCCGATGCCGATATTGAGCAAGATCATCCCGATATATAAGGGATTGCGGCTCACGCTAAAGGGACCCGAGGTCGCGATATCGTTTGCCGGCTTGCGGATGTTGAGATTGGTTTTGATCCGGACCATTTCCCGCGCCGCGAACAGCTTGATGTTGACGGCGGCGAAAATGACAATGAGTCCCAGCGGGAAGCCCCACCCTTCCGGCAGGAACGCAGCGGGCCAAATCATGTCGAGGCCAAACCCCAGCACCAATACCCCCGCGAAGATCACCGTCGGTGAAGCAATGACGTTCGCCCGATCTGGGGTTGAATTTCGCATGGCCGGTGGCTCCTCGCGTTGGCCCCCGCTTTGTCGCGAGCCCCGCAAATCTAGCACGAGCGAACTCTGCGCGTCCATTTTGGCTTACGCGGTCTTTTGCCATGCCTTGGCGGCGTACCGGCATAATAAGTCTCGCAACATGACCCCCGGGGTTTTTCCCGCTCCCGGAACCATCCTGGGATGTGCATCCCCCGGATGGCTCCACGACTCAGAGGGAGCGCAGGAAGTTCAGAAGGTCTTGCTTGTCTCTGTCGTCCTGAAGCCCGTTGTACTTATCGACGATGGCATTTGCTTCGGATGCAACAGTGCCATCATCAGGCCCACAGAGTCGTGATAGCCCAAAAAACGATAATATCCGGCAACGCAAACTACGTGTATCACGACTACGATGCTCTTCAATTGCCTGCACCAAATCTTTCGTTCGGCCGTCGTGCAGGAAAAAAATGCGTTTCCCGAGACCCCAGAGCGGCGCCGTGCGGAACTCGTCGTGTTCTGCTTGGCCCTGCGCGATGCCGTCATCGAGCTTTGCACCCATGTGGTGAAGTGCAAGATCCGAAAAGAGATTTACGGGTTGGCCGCATAGTTGCGGGATCGCGGATTTGTCGCAATCCTTGAATTTGGTTGTGTGAAGCATTTGGGTATGGCAAAGGTGGCACCCTACCTTCTCGAAAACCTTCCTTCCGTTCGCGATAGAGACGGCGCCTCCCGGGTTGTCGGTGGAAGGCACAGGTGGCGCGAGCAACCGCATGAAGGATGCGAATTTTTCGATATCACTCAAGATCTCCAGCTTGTCCTTCTCCGGATTGGTGGCGTCGTTGGGCGCTGGCTTGAACTGGCAGTTTTGGTCCTCCTCACGCTCGGTCTGAAATAGCTCGTTGGAGATGCCCATCTCGACGTTATATGCCTCGCCCGAAAAAATAAGCAGAGACTTATTCTGCGCCTTCCATCCGAAGCGCGCGATCGTGCCGTCATTGCCGTTTTTGTTCGGCTTTGGGTGTTCTGTTATAGTGTTCACGTTCTCTATTGTTCTAGCTCCCCCAGACAGAACGACGTTAACTTTGCGGCCGATTCCCAAACGGTCCTTCTCATCAGCATCCTTGTTGATATTGTTTACGATTTCTGTGTCTGGAATCTGCTCGATCAGGCCGGCGCCAAACGTAGGGGTCGGAATCCGGAAGATCACATTGTTGCGGCGCAACTCCGCTTCGAAGTCAGGCTGGTCTAACTTGCAGCTCTCCGCGCCCTTCATTCCGGCAATGGTGAACAGGTCGTGGACACCGCCATCGGCGCCGATAAGGCCGCTGATTGGATCCATGATTTGCTTGAATCTCGCTTCGCGCGTCGGTCCTCCCGCAAAGATGAAAGATGGCTGTTTATTGGTATTATTGGGATTTTTTTGCAATTCCTTCAAAAACGAAAGTTGATTGCAAGGCTCGTCGTCTTTGCATGGCGGCGTGCTCGAAAGGGCCGGGCTCGAACCACCGATGGCGGGTTGAGAGTGACAGCCGCGGCAGCTGTCCAGGTTCATTCGCGGCCCAAGCCCATCCTCGACGACTTGATCGCGCTTTTTGAACTCTTCCTGGCCGGCAGCGAATAGCTTCTGCAGCGGAACCGGCAGGCCCGGAAGTGATTGACCGTCCCCGGGGTCTGCGGGGCGAGGTCCCATATCATGAGGCTGCGCCTGCGAGCTAGCGCTGCCGCCAAGGGCAAGCAGCAAAGCGGCAAAGGCTGTCACGCCGTATCGGATTGTTCTCGATTCCATGTTTTCCTCCCGTTTTCCTCTGCAATTGTTGAGTGCCTGGATCTTTGGACAATCGAACCTTGCGATGAGCTAAAGGTGCCGTCGCGATTTGTGTTGGAATTGAGTTTGGCGCGATCTCTAGCGTGACGATATTATCCGGTCATGCCGCGAGGTCAATGATCTGATTGGAACGCGGCCCGGCGAGGCTTTGCCAACCGTCCGACATGCGCATAATGATTAGTCCTGACGCCAAGAGCACCAGAACAGCATCGCGGAATTTGCCGGAGGCGGCCTGGCGCTCCACATTACAACACAACAAGCGCTCGCGCAGTGATTGTGCGACCACCATATTCACATTGGTCTCGCCACAATCCCGCACGAAAGGAGGTTCACTCCTTTCATTTGCCGGGGCCGGGACGTTCAGGAGGCAGTGTTTTGGCCGGACCGCGCGGACGCATGGCAAGACGGCATGCCGGGGTGGCATTTCCTGTTCCGCCGCGGACGGGTCCCGCGCGATGACCGGAGCCGCGGGAGGGGCGCTCGTCCTGTTTTCCGGCGGCCAGGATTCGACGACTTGTCTTGCCTTGGCGCTCGATCGATATGCGCTTGTCGAGACGATTGGATTCGATTACGGCCAAAGACATCGCGTCGAGCTCGACCAGCGCGCCACGATCCGCGAATCGCTTCGCCAATATTTCCCCGCGTGGCGCGAGCGGCTCGGCGAGGACCTCGTGATCCGCATCGAGGCCTTGGCGCAAATCTCCACAACGGCAATGACCCACGATGTCGAGATCGCCACAGGCGCGCGCGGCCTGCCCAATACCTTCGTGCCCGGCCGCAACCTCGTGTTTTTGACGCTAGCGGCGGCGCTCGCCTACCGGCGCGGCTTCAAGCATATTGTCGGCGGCATGTGCGAAACGGATTTTTCGGGCTACCCGGATTGCCGCGACGATACCGTGAAAGCCATGCAACTCGC
>DATBYR010000073.1:0-24325 GCA_036513565.1 Methylocella sp.
CCTTCGCCGAGCCTAAGTCCAAGATCGAGCAGCGGCTTCTTGCCAAGCCGCCGCAGCACATCCGCATGCCCGCCTTCGGCCGAAACATGGGCGGCCATGCAATGGTCGAGCGCACGGGGATCGAGCGCATGAAGAATGGCGGCGGCGGAACAAACCGCATAACCATCGAGGATCACCGGAATGCGCTCCATGCGCGCCGCGATGATCGCGCCGGCGATCGCCGCGATCTCGCGGCCGCCGAGGCGGCGCATCACCTCAAGCGGATCGGAGAGATGCTCCTTGTGCCGCGCGACGCCCCCCTCCACCGCCGCGATCTTTCGCGCTAAGCCGCGATCGTCGATTCCCGTGCCGCGCCCAACCCAATCGGCCGCCGCGCCGCCGTAGAGTCCATGGTAGATGGCGGCTGCGATCGTCGTATTGCCGATGCCCATTTCGCCGAGGCACAAAAGATCGATATTTCCTGCGATGGCTTCCATCCCGAATGCGAAAGTCGCGGCGGCCTCCTTTTCCTCCAGGGCCGGGGCCTCGGTAATGTCCTTTGCCGGAACATCGAGCGCCAGATCGAAAACCTTTAGGCCGAGCCCATGCGCCGCGCAGATCTGGTTGATCGCGGCGCCTCCGGCGCTAAAATTGTCCACCATGGCGCGGGTGACCGAGGCCGGATAGGCCGACACGCCTTTTTCCACGACACCGTGATTGCCGGCGAACACCGCGACGAGGGGCCGGTCGATCGACGGCTTCGGCTTGCCCTGCCAAGCGGCCAGGAACCCGGCGATTTCCTCGAGCCGCCCGAGCGACCCCGGCGGTTTGGTCAACTCCGCCTGGCGTGCGCGGACCGCCTGCCGGGACGCCTCCGAGGCCCCAGGCATCGAGGCGATGAGATCGCGGATCGAGTCAAACGGCGGTTTTGAGGCGGACATCGCGACCTGAGGGAGCACCAAAGGTGTCTTCTAATCCAGCGCGGCAGGCGCCGGAAGTGGCATGCATGCGGCAACACGCCTCGCATTTTGCGGCAGCCGCCGCGCGCCGCATCTGCTGCAATAGCGGGATGGAAGGCGAACGAGGCAGCTTGGCAGCGTCTCAGTTCGAAATCCGCCAGGATTGAGCCGTGACATTTGGTGTCCGCGATGCTATTTTCCACGCCCTGACTAAAGCGCTAAATCGCCCCGAGAGCCGAGCCAACTTGCTAGGTGAAGAACAATATGGAACCCATTTTAGTCGACGAACTCCGAGATGAAATAAAACGTCTAAGGAATAGGGTAGACTCGATCGAAGAAGTGGACAGATCTAAAGAGACTCCGTGGTATAAAAATATATCAACAATGATTGCAGCAGCCGCATTTCTCTTCTCTTTTGGAACAACGATCGTTTCCTATAAGCGAACTTCGAGTCAAGATGTTCATAGTCTTTGAGCTGAATTAAGGGGAATATTGCAGAGATTAGCTGCCATCCCAAAAGAGAACATTGAAGCATATTATAAATATAAAGATAATCCAAGTTCTTTTAATATTCTCTCAGGATATTTAAATCAAGAAAATCTAATTCTCTCTAAACAGGCTAGCGATGCAATCAAAAGGTTGCCAAAGGATCAAGTGTCTTCAACGGACTATATGGCGATCGCTTTGGCTTCCCAAAACTCTCGAAATTACGACGCGGCTTTGATGAATTTCAAAAATGCTCTGGATGCTGCGACGGTTCTGGACGACGAGGTTGTCGCGCTCAGATCATTAGGTGCCCAACAGATGGTCACGGGGCGTACAGGGGAAGCTCGCGCAAACTTCCAAAAAGCTCTCGATATATTTGCTAAATATCCGGGCTATGATGACCCCATTAAGATTAATACAAACCTACACACGGAGTTGGTTTGGGCGGGGTCGGAAGCGAGTGCTAAAAACTTGGATCTTGCCGCTCAGCATCTTACCAATGCCGAACAAATCGTAGCAGGACTCCCAAATGTGCAGGCAAAAGACTTTCTAAGGCGGGAAGTAGATCAAGCGAGAACTACGTTGTTGCCCACGCCGCAAGTTGCGACCGGTAACCCAGGGCCGACGTCCCCCACTGGGATGCCCATCCCCGGCATCGCGGGGGCCCCCGGCTTGCCTCGCTGAACTTCAAATGGCGCGTTGCTTATACTACGGGGCACCACCTGAACGTTGGATGCCATACTCCAATGCCATCCCCTCATAACATAAATTCAAACTAATGGGGTGGATGGCCCCCTCACGGCATTTACGTGCCAAGATGGTGTCCGTCGAAAGTCACCATCAATGGGAGCCATCCATGAGCGAGATTACAACGATTGGGCCGGATTTGGCCAAGAGCGTTTTTCAGGTTCACGGCATCAATGAAGCAGGCGGGCATGTGACTCGCAAGCGGCTGCGGCGCGGTCAGATGTTGACGTTTTTTGCTGGCTTGCCGCCATGTCTGGTTGGCATGGAGCCCTGTGTAACGGCGCATTACTGGGCACGCGAACTAAGGGCGCTGGGACACTACCGGCAGCCTCTATCGAGGCTGGGTCAGCCCACATTGGCGAACTGAGATCCCGGTCCCTGGTTCGCGCCTCGGCAATCGCACATATCCCGCGGCGCATTTCACAGCTCTCGACAAAACCAGCGCGATCAAGGATGAGAAGCGATGCGCCCCGCCTCGTTGCTCCTCGCCGATTTTTATTTTTGTCTCGGGTTTTTCACGCGGCTACCTCTTCCCTCGGCGGCATCGAGAAGCGAACCACATTCGCTCGCCAATTTTTCGCGCGCGGTCCGCATGCTGCCGGTGGCGGGCGGCCTCGTGGGAGCCTTGGCCGCGATCGTGATGGCGGCGGCCTCCCGTTTCGGATTCCCTCCGCCCCTCGCGGCGCCGCTCGCGATTTGCTCTTTGGTATTGCTCGGCGGCGCAATGCACGAAGACGGGCTTGCCGATTGCGCCGACGGCTTCTCCGGCGGCACGACCCGCGAGCGCAAGCTCGAAATCATGGCCGACAGCCAGATAGGCACGTTTGGCGCCGTGGCACTCGCGCTAAGCCTTTATTTGCGGGCGGCGAGCCTTGCGCTGATCGGGGACGAAAGCCTAGGTCTCGCCGGGGCAGTGCTGATTGGTGCTGCGGCCTTGTCCCGCGCGGCTTCGCTTATGCCCTTGGCTCTCCTTCCGCCCGCGCGGGAAGACGGAGCCGGTTTTGCGGCGCGAACGCCGGAACGAGCGGCGCTCGCCGTCGCTGCCTGCCTCGCCGTTGTTTTTGCCCTCACTCCGGTTGTGGCGGGCGCGTATCTAGCCCGCTGCCTCGCGGGCATTGCCGCGGCGACAGGCGCGGCCTATGCCATTGTGCTGCTCGCTCGAAAACAAATCGGCGGCCAGACCGGGGATGTCGCGGGCGCCGCGCAGCAACTTAGCGAAATCGCGTATTATCTTGCCTTCGCGGCGGGCGTTTGACGAAAGGCAAGGATCCCGGGCCAAATCCAAATACCGGACTGGCCCGAGATGACTAAACCCCGGCGAGATATTGCGTCGGATCGACCGGCTTTGTGCCCTTGCGCAATTCGAAATGAAGTTGCGGCGACGCGACGTTGCCGCTCTGCCCGGATTTCGCAATCGTCTGGCCGCGCTTGACCGTCTCGCCGCGCTTGACTTCGATATCGCCATTATTCGCATAGGCGGAAACAAAGCCATTGGGATGCCGGATCAAAATCAAATTGCCGTATCCCTTCAGCTCATTCCCGGCGTAGGCGACGACGCCGCTCTCCGCCGCTTTTACGGAGGTTCCTTCTGGAACCGCTATATTGATCCCGTCGTTACCGCCGGGTTTGAACCCTTGGATGATGCGTCCCCGCGCGGGCCAGCGGAATTCCGGGTTGGCTGTTTCGGAAGCTAGCGCGGTTTTTTTCGGCTCGGTGGCCGGCGCCGGTTCGCGCGTCGATGCCTTGGTTTCGCTAGGCATCTTGGTCTGCGTCTTTTCCTGCTTTGCTACGGCAGCCTTGGTTGCGGGCATGCGCGTCTTGCCGGATTTCAAGGCTTCAGCCTGGCTGGCCAACGTGCGAGGGGGCGCGCCCGCCACCTTCGCCGGAGCCGCCGGTTTTCCCGGCCCGGAATTAGCTGCCACGCGAGCTCCGCTCGAAGCGGCCAAAGCCGCGTCATACACCGGGATAACAATGTGGGTTCCTGGCCGGACCTGCGACGCCGAGGCAAGACCATTTGTGCGAACGAGCGCGTCGACGGGCACGCCATAACGGTTTGAGAGAATTTGGGCGTTCTCGCCTTGAGCGACGACAATCGGCGATCCGCCTTGGGCCGACCAGCCGGCGGCGCCTTGCGCACCTCGCGGCGGCGCGGCGGCGGCGATCCTCGGGTTTGGTTGCGACGCGGGATTAGCGCTTGCCGTTGGCGCGCCAAGCGGTCGCGACTGCACCTGAGAACCCGGCATCGGAGCCGCCGGCGCCTCGCTGGCGACGTTCGCCGAAGTCTGGAAAGGATTGGACCAAGGATCGCTCAGACGTTCGGAATTTGAGCAACCGGCAAGCAAGCCTGCTACGGCTCCGGCCAAGGCAAGACGAAACGCGAAACGTGCGCGAGAAACACAAACAAAACCATTCATGACGCAACCCCACCGGCGCAGTGTCCTTCCAGGCCATTACGTGCGGATTAAGTTAAGGGACGGTTTAAGGATGAACGAATATTCACGAAAAAACAGACAAAATTATATTTCTTCGCAATGAGTCCTGGGCGGTCGCGGCACATCGGCCAACTGGCCTGACGCTGCCCCGCTGGCCGGTTTTTGCTCTGCCGTTGACAAACGCGGTGCGTCGGCCAATGGATCAAAGAAGGCGAGAACGCGACCAACTCGACGAGCCGTCTTGCCACTTCTTCCGGGCGAACGCGCTGCGGCGGAGGGCGCTCACCACATTGCGCGAGAGCGGGTGAAGGTGCAAAGATCGTTCGCTATGGCGTCGCTGCCCATCTGGCGATTCCCGGCCATGGGGTGATCCAATCCAGAACGGAGGTCAATTATGTCCATTGGCAACGGCGTGAACCTCCAGCCCGCTTACTACGGCATTAAAGGAGCTGTAGACTTTGGCTGGAACCTCCTGAAAGACCCGGTAATTGAGACCGTTCGGATTGAAATTGAGCCCCACAGGCCGCCGGATCATCCCCACCCGCTGCCATGGGCGATAGGTTGGATTCAACAAGCTTGTGGGCATGGTAAAACCGTTATCGCCACCTACCACGACAATGAGGTAATTAAGGAGGGAGCGACGAAACCCAATCACGACGTCAAGGAATTGATGGCTGCGGCCAACTGGTGGTGGGGCAATTATAACACGCTTCTCCACCGGGAAGCCTCACATCTGGTGCAAATGCATGACACACTGCCTAAGATCGCTGAGCAATATTACGGCGACCCCACAAAAACTAACGCGATATCTTCCGAAAAAGCGAATACAAGTATTCTGAAAAATCTTTCCGGTAGCGTCGGTCAAACTCTAATCATTCCGCCTACGCCGCGAAGACTATTGATCAACCTTATGAACGAGTGGGGAGATAAGACGGTAACCGCCAATCAATATGCGGATGCCTATAACCCCGCCATAAAAATCGTTCGCCAAAAGTACCCGGCGGACCAGCCCATTATAATAGATGTGCCCGGGGGACAAGAGACCGCCGTGGCTGCTTCCGCTGTCAATGGACCCGGTACTGATGGCGGTACTGATGGCGGTGCTCATGGCCGTCGCATCAACGACGGAAACTTCATACTTTCTGTGCACATTTACCCGGGGTCAAAGATCCACCACCCAAAGGGATCTTCCTCGCTAACACCAAACCGAGCGCTAACAATTGCCGATTTAGATGACCTGGCCTCGGCAAAAAGGCCTTGCATGATCGGTGAATTTGGAGTCGGGGGTCCCGGTATGACGGATGTGAAGGCTTTGGTAAGTCATGCAAAATCGATTGGCTGGCCAGTGTTAGGCTGGGCTTGGAACGGCGACGATACGGCCTTGAAAATGAATATGGTTGCGCCATCTTGGCAACGAAATGTATACACTCCTGTTACCGGCAAAAATTCCGCCTACTGGGGGGCTATATACCCCTTGCTAGTAAAATAGCAGGGAATTCAGATCCGGAGGCCGGTTCGCCAGAGATTGTGTCGTAAGAAATTGTTTTTATTGAATATTTTGGCTTTATGACTCTAAGAGCCGATCCAACAACTGAGTCGGATAAATCATTTGTGATTCCCTTGCGGTTGATCGGAACGAACGCGGCTAGAGGCGCTCAGCATTGGCCCGGACGTTCGCTTCGAAGAAGCTGAGAAGCTGTGATCGTGTGACGGACGTCTTGAGCTGGATGTCCCTTCAAAGCGCCAATGCTTCGCCTGGCAAAAGCGCCTGCAGCCGGGACGGGCAAACCGGGGTCTCGTCGATGCCTCCGGCGCGGCTGCGCGCGATCCGCGCGATGTGCTGGCGCGAGATCGTTTCGGGATCGGGCCGCGCAGCGACGAGCAGTCCATCCTCGCCAAGCGCCGCGATGAGATTTTCAGGGACCTCGGCAAGCAAACCCTGGACGATCACCCGGTCAAACGGGCCTATCCCCGGCAAGATCGCCAGGCCATCGCCAAAGACGACCCCGGCGTTGGTGATGGCGAGCCGCGCGAGCCGCGCCTCGGCCTCGATCGCGAGGCTCTTAAATCGTTCGATGGAGAGCACTTCCCGCGCCAGCCGGGCCAGCAACGCTGTCGCATAGCCCGATCCGGTTCCGATTTCGAGCACGCGATGCCGCGGCAACGGTGCCAGCGCCTCGATCATCTTCGCGGTGAGCCAGGGTTCCGGAAGAGTCTGGCCGCAACGCAGCGGCAGCGCGATTGCCCGGCGCGCCAGATCGGCAAAACGGTGCGGCACGAAAATCTCGCGTGGCACGTTTTCAAGCGCCCGCAGAAGGCCGAGGTCCTGGATTCCCCGCGCGCGCAGTTCCATCAGGAATGCCGCCTTGTTTTGCGCCTCGATCGTTCGCTCCTCCAATCCGGGCGGCGGCTCTTCGAGGGACATCGCGAGAGCGGCCTCGCTTAGCGCAAAACAAGCGCAAGGCGCGCGAGCGCCGGTTTGTCGGTCAAATCTAGTTTGAGCGGTGTCACCGAAATTTTGTTGTGTGCCAAGGCTTCGAGGTCGGTGCCGAGTCCGGGTGTTGAATTGCCGCGCGTGAAAGAAATCCAGTAATAAGGAATGCCGCGCCCGTCCGCCCGTTCGTCGATCATTGCCGTTTGCGCGTCGCGCTGGCCCTGGACACTCACTGCTACCCCTTTGACCTCCTCCGGCTGACAAGCCGGAAAGTTCACATTGATCGCAATTTTTGGGGGAATGCCGAGGCCAAGGATTTTGCCGATAAGGCCCGGCGCATGAGTTTCGGCGCAGCTCCAGAAACCTTCATCTCGCCCGATCGGGCCATAGGCCTGGGAAAGAGCAATCGCGGGCAGGCCGAGGCTCGCCGCTTCCAACGCGCCCGCGACCGTACCGGAATAGGTCACATCATCGGCGACGTTCTGGCCGTTATTCACCCCGGAAAGGACAAGATCGGGCCTTGCGCCTTCGAGCAGCCTGCACACGCCTAGGATGACGCAATCGGTGGGCGTGCCCTTCACCGCGAAATGCCGCTCGGAGATTTTGCGCAGCCGCAGGGGATCATTGAGCGTCAGCGAATGGGCGACGCCGGACTGGTCATATTCGGGCGCGACGACAAGAATATCATCCGAGAAAGTCTTGGCGACGCGCTCCATGAGGGCGAGGCCCGGCGCGTAAATGCCGTCGTCGTTGGTGATCAGAATGCGCATCCGCGCGGCCTCAAGCTTTCGTGATTGTTTCGATGCCGCCCATATAGACGCGCAGTGCCTCCGGCACGGTGACGGAACCGTCTTTGTTTTGATAATTTTCCAATACAGCAACCAGCGCGCGGCCGACGGCGACGCCCGAACCGTTGAGCGTATGGACAAAGCGGGATTTGCCATCTCCTCCTCGGTAGCGCGCCTTCATTCTGCGCGCCTGGAAATCGCCGCAGACGGAAACGGAAGAAATTTCGCGGTAGCGGTTTTGCCCCGGCAGCCAGACCTCGACGTCATAGGTTTTTTGCGAGGCAAAGCCCATCTCGCCGGTGCAAAGGGTCACGACGCGGTAGGGGAGCTTTAGGCGCTTCAACACTTCCTCGGCGCATAAAAGCATGCGGTCGTGCTCGGCGAGCGAAGTTTCGGGCGTGGTGATAGAGACGAGTTCGACTTTGGTGAATTGATGCTGGCGGATCATGCCGCGTGTGTCCTTGCCGGCTGCGCCCGCCTCGGCGCGAAAGCATGGCGTGCAGGCGGTGAAGC
Organism: Methylocella sp.; assembly: GCA_036513565.1. Taxonomy (GTDB): domain Bacteria; phylum Pseudomonadota; class Alphaproteobacteria; order Rhizobiales; family Beijerinckiaceae; genus Methylocapsa. The sequence goes on from DATBYR010000073.1 coordinate 8,339, forward strand.
GCAGGGGCAGTTCCTTTTCGTCCAGGATTTTTTCGCGGACGAGATTGGTGAGAGGCACTTCGGCGGTGGGGATCAGCCAACGTCGGCTCCAATCTTCACGCAGCGTGAAATTGATGATTTCGATTCCCTGCGCCGCCGCTTGTCGGAAAGCGTCGAGGCCATGCCGTTCAATAAAATCGACAGCACCTTGCCATGCGTTAATTATTCTGCTTTTCGTTCGCTGCTCCTGAATTCCTCCGGCTTCTGCAAGGAACTGATCATGAAAAAATTTCGGCAATTGCGCAGTGCCGAACATGGCATCGTCTTTCACGAGGATTGGCGGGCTTACTTCCGTATAGCCGTGCTCGCCCGCATGCAGATCAAGCATGAATTGAGAGAGCGCACGCTCTAGCCGCGCAAGAGCACCTCTGTTCACGACAAAGCGCGCGCCGGAAATTTTCGTCGCCGTCTCGAAATCCATGAGGCCGAGCGCCTCGCCTATGTCGAAATGCTCCTTCGGATGGAAGGCAAATTCGGGTCTTTTCGGAAGGTTCTTACGCGGAAGCTCGACATTGCCGTTCTCGTCCGCGCCATCGGGCACATCGTCGAGCGGCGTGTTGGGAATTTCGGCGAGCGCCTTGTCACGGGCCGCGATAGCCTCGCATTCCTCGGTTTCAAGTGCAGCAAGCGTCGTTTTTAACTCCGCAACTTCGGTTTTCAGCGCGTCGGCGCGGGAAAAATCGCCCGCCTGCATCGCGGCGCCGATTTCCTTGGATAGCGCGTTGCGCCTCTCTTGTGCTTCTTGCGATTTGGCGATTGCCGCGCGGCGCTTGTCGTCAAGCCAGAGAAGCCGTTCGGCCTGCGGTTCTAGACCCCTTCTTTTGAGCCCCCGCTCGAAAGCCTCCGCGTTCTCGCGAATCCATTTGATGTCATACATGGGGCGCGTCCCTAAGGCTCGGCCAAAGACTAAGGCCCCTGCCCCGCCGGCTTTGCTTGGCGCTTTTCGATCATGCCGACGGACAAGATCGACAGCTCGTAGAGGCCCAAGGCGGGAACGGCAAGCGCCAGCATCGAAAATATGTCGGGCGGCGTCAAAATCGCGGCGGCGACAAAAACAAGCACAATGGCGTAACGCCGCTGCCGCCGCAAAAAATCCGACGTCACGATTCCGACGCGCCCGAGAAGCGTCAAAACGACCGGCAATTGGAAGGTTATGCCGAACGCGAAGATCAGGGTCATGATTAGCGAAAGATATTCGCTGACGCGCGGCAACAGCTCGATTTGCGCGCGCCCCGGCTCCTTGGCCTGCTGCATGCCGATAAAAAAGCGCAACAAATTCGGCATGACGACGAAATAGACGAGCAGCGCGCCCGCCGCGAAAAACACCGGCGTGGCGACGAGATATGGCGCGAAGGCCTTGCGTTCCTGCTTATAGAGGCCCGGCGCGACAAACGCGTAAAGCTGCGCGAAAATCACCGGACAGGAGAGAAACGCGGCGGAAAAAATTCCGACCCTGATTTGCGTAAAAAAATATTCCTGCGGCGCGGTATAGATCAGCCGCGCGTCCGGACCGGCGGCGTGTTCGAACGGCACCACCAAAATATTGTAGATGTCCTTGGCGAAATAGAAGCAGACGACGAACATCACCACGAAGGCGGCGAGCGCCTTGATGAGCCGCGCGCGCAGCTCGATCAAATGGTCCATCAACGGCGCTTTTGTCGCCTCGATATCGGCGTCGGTCATGGGTGGCTCGTTCCGGAAGGCATGGGTTACTTTCGTGTAACCGAACCGGGGCGCCTAGAACAGTCACCGTTTGTTGTGTGTCTTCGCGCCGTCCGGCTCAGCGCGCCCAGGCGTGGCCTCCGCCATCTCGGCGGCGAGCGCATCGGCAAGCGCCCGTATCTCGGCGTCGATCGGCCCGGCAGCTGGCGGCACTTCGGTTGGCGCGCCGTGACCGGCTTCGGGAGCGGCCGGAGCAATGCCGGCGGCGAGAAAGGATTCGGCGCCTGGTTGCGGCGCTTCGGGCAAGCGTGGCAAGGCAATCGAATTCAGGGACAACTCCGCATTGTTCGGGGCCGCTATCGTTGGCACGCCTTCGATGGGAAGAGTCGCGGGCTTTCCAGCCGCGTCGAGGGCCTGCGTGAGTTCTGCCTTGATTTGGGCAAGCGGATCGATCCCGGCATCGGCCTTCGCGCTTTCCGCGAGCTTTGCCACGTCGGCCTTGATATCGTCGATGCCGGCTTCGCGCATGGCGTCCATGAATTGGCCGCGAAACTCGGCCGCCATGCGCCGCATCTTGGCCGCCGCTTGCCCTACTTGGCGCATGACGCGCGGAAGTTCCTTCGGCCCGATGACAATCAGCGCCACGATCCCGATGATGATGAACTTGCCGGCGTCAAAATCGAACATGAGGAAACGTCATTCAAGGCTTACCTGCGATGATCGTGAACACGTCTTCAGCCTTGATCATATTCGAGCCCCCGCGCGTCCCCGGTTTACCCGAACGCAACCCGACCATCGCCGGAGCGATCAACCTAGCTTGCGGGTGTCTGGAATCTTGGCGGAGTCGGCGGTTTGATGATCGATGGTTCGCAACGGCGGATCGCCTGGGCGCTCCACCGCGGGCGTTTGATCTTCTTCCGCCAAGCCTTTCTTGAACGATTTGATGCCCTTGGCGACATCCCCCATGATGTCGGAAATCTTGCCCTTGCCGCCAAACACGAGCAATATGACGGCCCCGACAATGAGCCAATGCCAGATCGATAGACCGCCCATGACGCTAATCTCCGTATCCAATGCGAGACGAGCCGAATGCCGCCCGCCATGGCGAAAACCTAGGCTTTCCTAACCACAAAAACAAGAAGGTGAGGTGCCGTTCTCGCCGGTAAGAGCGGCCAAGCTCGCCAGTGTTGGTCGCGGCATCGGGAAACGAGGTCAAGCCCAAGATTTGTGGCAAGACTTGTGGCGAAGATACTCCGCTGCCGCGAGGCGCGGGCCGGCGGTGATCAAGAGTCGCAATCCTCGGGCGCGGGCAAAGCTTCTTTCGCGCGCGCAAGATCCTCGCGCCACGCTGGTTTTTCCGGACCGGCCGCGGGAGTTCCGGCGGCAAAATCGGCGTCCGCGCCGTCCTCGACCGGATCTTCGTCCTCGGCAAGTCCAACGTCGTCGCAAGGCTCCGGGATACCAAAACCCTGCGGCAGACGGCCGTCGAAAAGGCCCGCGCCCTTCAGTTCCTCAAGACCAGGGAGGTCACCTATCGCCTCAAGGCCGAAGTGAATCAGAAAAGCTTCCGTCGTCCCATAAGTGATCGGACGGCCGGGCGCGCGCCTGCGGCCGCGCAACCGGACCCAGCCGGTTTCGAGCAGAAGATCGAGCGTTCCCTTGGAGATGGCGACGCCACGAATATCCTCGATTTCGGCGCGAGTCACGGGCTGATGATAGGCAACGATCGCCAGCGTTTCAAGCGCCGCCCGCGAGAGCCGTTTGATTTCGCCTTCCCCGGTGGCGAGCAGCCAGGCGAGATCGGCCGCCGTCCTAAACATCCACTTTCCGCCGGCCCGCACGAGATTGACGCCGCGCGTCGCGTAGGCGGCCTTCAGCGCGTCGAGGACAGCGCCGACCGCGGCACCGCGTGGCATGCGCTTCTCGATGTCCTTCTCGGCGAGAGGTTCCGCCGCCGCGAAAAGGAGCGCCTCGGCGATCCGCATGGCCTCGGCCAAACCATCGTCCCGCGGCGGCCGTTGGCTTGGATCAAATTGAGCAAAGAGTTGTGCCAGTTCCGCCAAAACGAAATCCTCCTCGTCCGCCCCGCATCGCCAGCCGCTCAACCTCGAACCATATGCGGAAAAACCTCGGTCCCCGGAGACTTGCGCTTGATCCAAAGCGGCGAGAAGGCCGCATCCTGACGGATCGAGATCATGCCCTCCCGCGCCATTTCAAGCGAAGAGGAAAGCGTCGAAGCCCAGACCGTGCGGCGCATTTCGGGGGTCGTGCAAAAAGCCATGAGATAAGTGTCGAGCACCGTCCAATCTATGGCGCCCCCGGCAAACTTTTCAATCTCATCCCGCGCGCGTGCGAGCGACCAGACAAACCGCTGCTTCACGGTCACCCGCGAGAGCGCCTGTTTCTGACGCCGCTGGGCATAGGCGGACAGCAATTCGTAAAGGCTTGCGCGCCATTGCGGCGCGCCGCCAGCGAGGGCGGGCTCGGGCAGGCCCCGCAAAAACATATCGCGGCCGAGACGCGGCCGGTTGACAAGCGCTTCGGCGGCGGCCCGGATCGCATCGAGGCGGCGAAGCCGGAGCTGCAATGCTTCGGCAAGTTCCGAGGCTTCCGGTTCCCCGCCCTTTGCCGCTTGCGGGAGCAACAGGCGCGACTTCAAATAGGCGAGCCAAGCCGCCGTGACGAGATAATCCGCCGCGAGTTCGAGACGCAGGCGACGCGCCGCCGCGATAAATTCGAGATATTGCTCGACGAGCGCCAGTACGGAAATCTTGCTCAAATCCACTTTCTGCCGGCGCGCGAGGTCGAGAAGAAGATCAAGCGGGCCTTCAAACCCCTCGACATCGACCACGAAGGAGCCGTCCCCTCGGGACTCCACGCCATTTTGAGCAAAAGGCAAATCCAACGACTCGCGCTCCCCGTCCGGTGCTTGCCAGCACCGGTATCGAACTTTTGGCGGCGCGCCGACCGTTGCCGCAAGTCCCGCCGCGGATTCGCGGCGGGCGTCCACAGGATAGCGCTCCGGGCATTCGGGTTGCCAACTACAGCACTCATGCGCTGCCAAGCCGAAGCGCCCCCGGGGTGGCGCGTCAGTTCTTGGCGACGAAGCAATTGCCCCCGCCGGTTTGAACTTTTTGGCACAAAGCAATGGCTTCGTCCCGCGACGGCAAACCGCCGACCCGGACACGATAGACCGGCTTACCGCCGACCGCGGCCTTGTGGATCGAGGTATGGAATCCCGCCAATTCGGCGGCAAACTTTTGCATGAGCCGGACCTCTGTTTCGCGCGCCTCTTGCTCCGTCCCTGGGGCCGCGAGCTGTACAGAGAAACTACCTGGTGACGTCTGCGGCGCTCCGGCGGCTGGGACCAGATACCGCGTGGCGGCGAGTTCTACTCGCTTGGCCTTGGCGGCAACCGAGGTTCGCGGCTGCGGATTGCCGTTCGCATCGGCAGCCGCTGGCCTCGGTGTCGTCGCCACGCGCGCCGCCGATTTTGGCGTTGCGGCCTGGGCCAAGGACGCCGCTGTGGGGCGCGCGGCGGGAACGGGAACGGCGGTCGCCGTAACCTGTGGCGGCGCGTCATTTGGGAGGAGCGTGCCGTCCGGCCGAACCGAAACGGTCTTGACCTTTTTCGGCTCGATAAGATCGGCGATGCTGAGCGGTTCGGCGGACGGTTGCGGCTGAGCCTGTGCCGGCGGGGCCGGCACGGGAACGCTCGCCGCCCCGGTAGCAAGACCGGCGATGGCGCGCGGCGGATTGGCCTGCGCCTCTGGCACATTCGCTTGCGCGGACAAATCAGCGGGCTGTTCCACATTATTAACAACGGCGACTGGCGGCTGTTGCGGCGACCCGCCAAGGATAGAGGCGTCTTGGTCCGGAATTTCCGTGCCCGCCGCCGTTTCGGGGTGTATCTTGGCTGGCCCATCGGCAGCCCTGATCGTTGCGATCTCGTCTTGATGGGAAACCGCGCCCTTGAAGCCAAAACTGGCGCCGATGCCGGCGATTCCAGCGACGATCATCGCGGCCATGACATAGAGCGGGCGCCGCGACCTGATTTCCTCAAGGGGAGGACCGGCCTCGCGGGACCCCCCCGCGGTGTCCGCGTAGCGCCAGTGCTCCGCGCCTTCCGCCTCCTCGCAACCGTCCAGTTCCTCCGATTCTGGCAGGTTCTCGCCACTTTCATGCCGGGCGGCGCCAAGCAGCCCTGCCTCGATCGCCGCGAAGTCGCCGCGGATAAGGGGCTCGTGCCCGCCGCGCTCCTCACCGTCGCCGTGATCCGGCCCGCTCCAAAACGTTCCGGCGGGACGCCGGCTCAGCGGTTCAAACACCGTCTTATATGGATCCTCCTTATATGGATCCTCCTGCTCGCCGACGAAGCGCGCAAGTTCGGCAAGCGGATCGTCGTCCCCTTGATTTGCGGCGAGCGGCTTGCGCAGACGCCTTTCGAACTCCTCCAGATCGATCATCGGCTGTCGTTTTACAATTGACTCGCTCATCTTACTCACCCTCCTGTCGCGACTTCGTGGCGGACGAACCCGCCAGTCCACTTCTCTGCAATCGCGCATCCCACTCCGGGCAGTGTTTACGCAACCTCAAGTGCACGATCTGGCCGGTTCGAACCGGGTCATGCGCTGAACTCCCTAACATCTCAATATAACGCGATCACGATCGGTATTCACGCGATCCATGTCGCGCAACTGGTTTTTGCTTTCGCCACTTGCACTCGTGCGGCTTGCTTGGCGTCTCTTCATCTCTCGCGTTCAAGCACTGTCGCCGCCTCGGCCGTCGCACCGCGAGTGGAACCATTACCCGGCGGCATGAAGGCAGGTGCCTTTATCGCATCTCCTCGGGAGCATTGACCCCCAAGATTCCAAGCCCGGACGCGAGAACTGTTGCCAGCGCCGTTATTAACGCCAGCCTGGCGGCACTTAAATCTGTCCGCTTTTCATTAAGAAATCGTAATTGTGGCCGATCTTTGCCGCGAGTCCAATGTGCGTGCAGACTCGATGCAAGATCGTGCAAATAAAACGCGATCCTGTGCGGCTCGTCGCTGAGTGCCGCCGCTTCGACAATCCGGGGAAATTGCGTGATGAGCTTGATCAGCGCCATTTCCCCTTCGTCTTGCAGGAGGCTGAAATCCGCGGCGGCCAGTGCCTGGCTTGAGATATCAATTCCAGGAATCGTCGTAAGCCCTTGCCGTAATACCGATTTTGATCGTGCATGGGCATATTGGACATAAAACACCGGATTATCCTTGGATTGTTCAATCACTTTGCTCAAGTCGAACTCCAAGGCCGCGTCATTCTTGCGAAAAAGCATCATGAAACGAACCGCGTCCACGCCGACTTCGTCAACGACGTCACGCAACGTAACGAATTCCCCGGATCGTTTCGACATTTTCACGGGCTCGCCATTGCGCATCAATTGAACCAATTGACAGAGCTTGACATCGAGCCTGGTCCGGCCTTCCGAGAGAGCCTCGACGGCGGCGCGCATCCGCTTCACGTAGCCGCCATGATCGGCGCCCCAAACGTCGATCAAAACCGCGTAGCCACGGTCGATCTTGGTTTTGTGATAGGCGATATCGGAGGCAAAATAGGTGTAGGATCGGTCCGCCTTCATGAGCGACCGGTCGGCGTCGTCGCCGAATGCCGTCGATCTGAACAGGGTCTGCTCGCGATCCTCCCAGTCCTCCGCGGGCTGCCCTTTCGGCGGCGGAAGACGTCCTTCATAGACGAGACCGCGCCGGCGCAGCTCGGCGATCGCCGCGGCGACCAAATCTCCCTTGGCCCCACTGGTCAGCGAGCGCTCCGAGAAAAAAACCTCGTGTTCTATGTTCAGGCAAGCGAGATCGGCCCGGATCATCGCCATCATCGCGTCGATCGCGCTGCCGCGCACGTCGTCAAGCCATTCGGCTTCCGGACGCCCTAGCAACGTGCGGCGATATTTTTTCGCGAGCGCCGCACCGATGTTTTTTAGGTAATCGCCGGGATAAAGACCTTCGGGGATTTCGCCGGTCGGCTCGCCTAGCGCCTCCTGGTAGCGCAGGTACGCGGAGCGGGCCAGATCATCAACCTGGGCGCCCGCGTCATTGATATAAAATTCGCGCGTGACCTCGTGGCCGGCGAAGGCCAGCAGATTGGCGAGCGCGTCGCCGAAAACCGCACCACGGCCATGGCCGACATGCATGGGGCCGGTCGGGTTCGCCGAGACATATTCGACATTGATCTTAAGTTTTTTCGCGCCGCCCAAGGCCGGCCGGCCGAACCGGGGTCCCTGTTCGAGCGCCGCGCGCAAGACGCGGGCAAAGACCGCCGGCTTAAGGCGAATGTTGATGAAGCCCGGCCCCGCGACCTCGGCTTCGGCGACGTCTGGATCATCTGCCAGCGCAGCGGCGATCTCGACGGCGAGCTGGCGCGGATCGGCGAAGAAGGAACGCGCCTCCCTCGCATAGACCATCGCCGCATTGGTGGAAAGATCGCCATGCGCCGGGTCGCGCGGCGGCTCGACGGCAAAGCGTTGCAAATCGAGGTCCGCAGGCAAGCGGCCCCGCGCGGCGATCCGGCGAAGAATCGCAGCGATCAGGGCGTGGAACTTGGCGTAAAGGTTCATTGCTTACCAACTTAAGGAGCTCCGGGGCAACTCCGCCGCGTGCCGCGAGAAAATACTGTTAAACAAGAGTTTAGTGCTCATCGCCCGAGCTCCATCAAAAGCACCGGGCATGAACGCTTGCAAACCGAAATATTACTGCTTGACAGCCGGTAGGAAGTCCAAAGCCCTAGCGTCCAATCTCGCCCTGGATGTACCGAAGTACGTGTTCATCCACACGGCCCAGGGCGGATTCTAGAAGTTGGCGTTCCAGGACCCGTCCCGGATCGCTCCATGCTTCCACATGATCCCCACGGCGCGTGAGAACCGTTCCGAGGTACAGCCTCACCTCGTCGTAACCATCCACTGGTCCAACCTTCCCGCTTACGATGAATCCGCGATAGCCAAGCCCGTCAGCCGCAGAATGGCTCCCTTGCGCCGGTGGCAAGGCACGAAGCTGCATCAAAAATTCAGCTGCCTTCGTCTCCGGCAGCTCCCAACGCGGATTGGGGCGGCCGCTGAATGCGTCCAATTCTACCTGCAATGGCATCGCCCAGACTCGAACTTGCCAAAAAGATAGGCACGCGGCGATCGCGAACAAAAGGCCACGGGCAATTATTGGGCTCAAATGCCTCCGCTTGACCAGCCTCACATCTGTTTACTTTATCTTCTGACTTTTGCGGGCGTAAAAGTATCCGCAAAAATTGGTGTAGGGCAAGCGCGCCGCTGTTTCCGGGTTCCAAACAATCGCGCCATTATTATCGAAGTTCCTGGCTGCGGTGTGCCCGGGTTTATGCCCCCAGAAGCCTTCCTTTTGCTTACGGTACCAATGATAGTCGTAGCCCGGTGCCACGACCAGCGCCATCAGCCAGCGCGGTTTTTCGGAATCCGGAAAGCAGTCGAAGCGATGATGTAGCCCGTCGGACAAGGCAGCCGCGGTCACGTTGGCGCAGGCCATTACTGCGGCTTGATGACCGGTTGCCAGGCCGGGCTGCGCGAAGGTGTCCGTGCGGCGGTTCGAGGCATAGTTGTAACAGTTGTTCTTACCAATATGCGCTGAATTGTTCCAAAAGCCTGGGTTGAACTTCCCCAACTCGATCCAGCACGTCCTCGCGGCGGCTTCGGCGGCAGGGGGTGCTGCTGGCGGCGTCGATAGGTCGGCTTCGCTGGGTTCCTCCCGCGACGCCAGTTGCTGAAGTTCCCGGACTAGAAGCGCGTGCACCTCTGTGTCCAGCACTTGCGCCCCTTGCATAGAGGTCAAGACCCTGTCGGCGATCTCCAGCCCCTTCGGATGGCCACTGTGGCCTAGGCGGAAGGTTTCGGGAACGTCAAACTTGCTGGCGAAATTATCTGTCAAAGCTTCCACGATCAGTCCGCGATATCCCAGTCCTTGATAACCTTGGTCCACGGGCGAAATGGCCGACTGATTTTGGGAAATTTCTTGAAGCAGCTCCTTGGCTTCATCGGGTTCGACCACCAACGTCGGGTTTGGCCGTCCGGAGAAAATATCTGCGGTAATTTGAATCATGGTCTGCCCTCCCTGCTTTGTGCCGACATTCCCCCGACGACCGGAGATTGGACAGTAAGTTTAATTCAATTTGGCCTTTTTAAATTCAATTTGGCCTTTTTACAAGTCCGAGCGTCGTTGATCCCCTGTTGTGCCGCGCTACTGCAAGTCCGGGGTTTCGTCAAAAAGCCTCCTATGCTCGGCGGCGGCATAACGGTCGGTCATCCCGGCGATGTAATCGCAGACGACGCGCGCCTGGCGCGGTTCGCTGGTGCCTGCCTTGGCGGCGGCCTCCGCCAATTCGGCCGGCATCAGCCGGGGCTGGTTCATCGCCCGTCAAGGCTGACATGATTTCCGGCCCGCTTCGCGCCGTGACCGGACCAAGCGACTCTCGACAGGATGGCAATCGCGCCGGCCTTTCCATGTTTGAAATGGCCGGTAGCGCCCTTGAAAGAAGGCTCAATGGACTGGAATAAGACTATTGTCCTTATTTTTCTTGAGCTTGACATAGGCTTCGAGGTCGCTCGGCTCCGCGTAGTAGACGACTTCTTTGGTCTTCAACTCCATCAGCCGCTGCATGAAGGCTGTTCTAAAGGCCTCGCGCCCTACGAATACATCTGTAAAGCCTGGACTTCCCAGAAAGAACGATTCATTCTCGATCCGCTCCATCAAATGCCACGACTAAACATCTAGAACACAGGGACATTTCCAGAGAGCGAAAACCGCGCTTGCCGGACGCGCGGGGTCTTGGCCCGCGCCGGCCTTTCATTGCCCTCCTGCGCGCGCCACGGTACAAACCTGCGTTTCCAGCGCGAGGAGTTGGTTCATGTCCGAATCTCCAGTTGAGCATTTCGAACACGCCGAACACGCCGGGCACGCGGCTCTTCTCGGCGATCCATTTCTCACCCAAGTATCGGTCACGATCGCGATCCTTGCCGTCATCGCCGCGACCGTTGGCAGTCTCGAGACGCTCGAAACCGCGGATGCCATCGGTGATAAGAACGCCGCGGTGTTGTTGCAGAACAAAGCAACCGACACATGGAATTTTTATCAGGCAAAAAGTATCAAGAAGAATCTTTACGCCATCGCCGCGGCAAACCCCGGGCCGGCGGCCGGCGACTTCAAAAAACAGGAGGAGAGATACGGCCTGGACGAACAGGAGCTTTTCGCCAAGGGCCAGGCGCTTGAACGGCAAGCCGAGGAAAAGCTGGGGGACAGCGAACGGCACGAAAACCGCCATCATATTTTGACGGTTGCCGTGACGCTTCTTCATGTGGCGATAGCGATCGCGACCATCTCAATCATCGTGCGCGGCCAGCGTTGGCCGTGGTATGCCGCCCTTGCGCTCGGCGCGATAGGAGCTACGGGCGCGGCTTACGCTTATTTTGTATAGGCCGCGCGGGACCGGAAAATCCGACCCCGCGTTTCTACTTCCGTGGTCTTGGGGCGGCGTTACCCTTTCAGACGCTTGTTGCACTCGCTCCAATAGCCGCCACCCTTTTGGATCCAATGCAGGCCGCCATTGGCATTGGTTGCTTTGTTCGCCTTATATTGATCGTCGCAGGTTTTCATGCGAGCCTTACCTGGCTTTTCGCCGGCGTAGGCCGGTGCAATGGCGGTGGGAAAGACCGCGGTGCTTGGCGCCGCCTCCGCGGCCGGCGCCACCGGCTTCGTCGCGGGTTTCTTGAGCGGATTGACCGGAGGCGGCGTGACTGCCGGCGCCGCTACGACGGGGGCCGGAGCCGGGGGCGGTGGCGCCGCTACGACGGGAGCCGGGGGTGGCGGCGCGGCGACAACGGGCGCGGGTGCCGGGGGTGGAGCTGCCGCGGCCGCCGGCGGGTTCGCCTTGGTTTCCGCCGCGCACTTACTATAAAATTGCGGCCACGCTTCGCCGTTCAATGTCCCCGCCGCCTTGGCGGCCTGGTATTTTTCACTGCAAACGCGGCGTACGTCGAGAGGCGCCGCGGCTGCCGGAGCCGCCGCGGCCGCGGGCGGGTTCCCCTTGGCTTCAGCCGTGCACTTACTATAAAATTGCGGCCAGGTTTCGCCGTTCAACGTCCCTGCCGCCTTGGCGGCCTGGTATTTTTCGCTGCACATGTGGCGTACGTCCTGGGCCCAACTGTCCGTTGACAGCACCAAACTGAACACGGCCGAAGCCATGGAGAACCCGAGCAATAAGGAACGGCGAACCAACATTGGTATTCTCCTTGGAACTCTTCATCGCGAGGCGCCCGGAGCCGATGCGGCCACGTAGCTTTTCGAGCCTCCCGCGAAATCCGCTTCAAGTCAAATGATTTAGCGGCTCAGATATCGCCTCTCGCGGCGGCGACTTCCGCCGCGAAATCGGGGTCCGGCTTCTCGATTCCTTCGCCGAGGGCATAGCGCACGAAAGCTTTCACGCGGACCGGTGTCCCGGCAATCTTCCCGGCCTCCGCGACGACCTGGCCGATTGTCTTGCCCGCATGTTCGGCATGGATCGAGAGCTGATCGAGAAGACAAACTTCCTTGAAGTATGTTTTCAACCCCGACTCGACGATTTTTTCGAGCACATGCGGGGGCTTGCCCGCGTTCTTGCCGGCCAGCACCGCTCTTTCGCGCGCGATGGCGGCCGGGTCAAGGCCCGCTGAATCCAGCGCGAGCGGATTTGCCGCCGCGACATGAAGAGCGATCAAGCGCCCGAGCGGCGCAAGCGCTTGCCGATCGCCCTTCGACTCGAGGGCAACGAGAACGCCGATCTTTCCAAGGCCTTCGAATACCGCATTATGGACATATTGGCCAATGAACCCTTTGCCGACACGGACGGCGGCGGCGCGCCGCAATGTTATGTTTTCGCCGATCGTGGAGATGGCGTTGCCGATCGCGTCGCCGAGGGTCCCGCCGCCAGGATAGGCAGAGGCTTTCAAAGCCTCGACATCGGTTGTGCCGGTTTCGACGGCAACCCGCGCGATGTTCCTTGCCAGAGCCTGAAACTCCGTGTTCCTGGCAACGAAATCGGTCTCGGAATTGAGCTCGACAACCACCCCTTCGAAGCCGCGGACAAAAACGGCGACGAGTCCCTCGGCGGCGATCCGGCCGGATTTCTTGGCCGCCTTGGAAAGCCCCTTCTTGCGCAGCCAGTCGATCGCCGCTTCGATTTCGCCGCCGCTCTCGCCGAGGGCATTCTTGCAATCCATCATGCCGGCGCCAGTCTTCTCGCGAAGATCCTTCACCATCGCCGCGGTGACGTTCGCCATATCGGTCTTCCTTCATCTTCCGGCAGACGCTTCCGGCCGGCTCACCGCAGGGGTTTCGGAAAGCCCGCGAATCACGAAATCATCCAGCTAACTCGAGAGCCGATGCTTCAGCCAGCGACGAGGCCACGCGCGTGATCGATCCAGCCGTCGCGTTCGATGCGGCCGGCAAGCTTGAGATCATGATCGATCTTGGCGGCGCTTTCCGCCGTCATGGCGGCGATCTGCCAATAATGATAAATACCGGCATCGTTGAGTCTCTTGACGATTTGAGGTCCGATGCCCGGCAGTTTGGCGAGATCGTCGGGGGCGCCGCGCGGCGCTGTAAGAAGCTCGAAAACGTCTCCTGGTGAAACTTGACCATCGCCCGCCACCCCATCGCCGGCGAGTGGTTCCTCGGCGGCCGGGCGTTCCATTTCGCCCAAATCGACCTGGACCGAACCTTGCGCACGCGAAATGCCGTCAAGAGCCGCGCGGGCGGCGAGATCGCAATAAAGGGCGATCGCCCGTCCAGCATCGTCGTTGCCCGGGACCGGAAAGGTGATTCCGTCCGGATTGGAATTGGTATCGAGGACCGCCACCACCGGAATATGCAGCCGCTGTGCCTCCTTGATCGCCAATTGCTCCTTGTTAGTGTCGATCACGAAAATCAGATCCGGGGTGCCGCCCATGTCCTTAATGCCGCCGAGCGCCTTTTCGAGCTTGTCGCGTTCACGCGATATCATGAGGCGCTCCTTCTTGGTCAGTCCGGTGCCGCCGCCACCAAGCAGGTCGTCCACCTTACGCAGACGCTGGATCGAGGCTGATATCGTCTTCCAATTCGTCAACATGCCGCCAAGCCAGCGCGAATTGATGTAATATTGCGCCGATCGTTTCGCGGCGTCGGCGATCGCGTCCTGGGCTTGCCGTTTGGTGCCGACGAAAAGCACGCGGCCGCCCCTCGCGACCGTATCGGAGATCGCCTTCAGGGCGTGATGCAGCAACGGCACCGTCTGGGCAAGATCGATGATATGGATATTGTTGCGGGCCCCGAAAATGAACGGCGCCATTTTCGGGTTCCAGCGGTGCGACTGGTGGCCGAAATTAGCCCCGGATTCGAGGAGACCGCGCATCGTGAATTCAGGCAAGGCCATGGTCGATTGTTTTTCCGGTTAAGGCCGCCGCGGACCGTTTTGTACCTCTCCCGTTTGAGTTCCAAAGAGGAGGAGGCCACCGGAGCGGCCCTTTCAGCAGGGCCGCGCGTTCCGCGTGTGGAATTGGAGGTGCTTATAAGGCCGGGGGCGCCCGAAGGCAAGGCGCGGGCGAAAGCTTCTCGAAACTGACTTTTTGCCGTAATATCAAGCCGTTTATGGATTGACGCTCGCCGCGGGCCGGGCAAGGCGCTTGGACTTAGGAGGTTTACGGGAAATGAAAGTGATGGACGTCGATGCAACCATCCTCGCGCGGCGCGCAAAAATCGTCGCCGCGTTGCGGCGCATTGTTCCCGGCGAAGGTGTCATCGAACAAGAGACCGGCCGGCGGCCCTACGAAAGCGACGGCCTGACTGCCTACCGGGCCTTGCCCATGGTCGTCGTTTTGCCGGACAGCGTCGCGCAAGTGCGCGGGGTTCTCTCCTATTGTCACGAGAATAACCTGAAGGTGGTTCCACGCGGCGCTGGAACCTCGCTCTCTGGCGGCGCCCTGCCGCTCGAAGACGGCGTTCTCCTTTCCATGATGAAATTCAACAAGATCAAGGAGATCGATTTCGCCAACCGGTTCGCGATCGTCGAGCCCGGCGTCACCAATCTCGCGATCACCCGCGCGGTCGAGCATCGCGGATTCTATTACGCGCCCGATCCCTCCTCGCAAATCGCCTGCTCGATCGGCGGCAATGTCGCGGAGAATTCGGGCGGCGTGCATTGCCTCAAATACGGCCTCACCACCAATAATGTCCTGGGCTGCGAGATGGTGCTGATGACCGGCGAGGTCGTCCGGCTCGGCGGGCGCCATCTCGACCAAGCGGGCTACGATCTCCTCGCTCTTGTCATCGGCTCGGAGGGAATGCTCGGCGTCGTGACCGAGGTCACCGTGCGGATACTTCGGGCACCGGAATCTGCCCGCGCGTTGCTGATAGCATTCGACTCCAGCGAATTGGCGGGGGGCTGCGTCGCCGGCATCATCGCGGTGGGCATCATTCCCGGAGGCATGGAAATGATGGACAAGCCCGCGATCGAAGCGGCGGAGGATTTTGTCCATGTGGGCTATCCGCGGGAGGCCGAGGCGCTGTTGATCGTCGAGCTCGACGGCCCTCCGGTCGAAGTAGATCATCTCGTTTCGCTCGTCGAGAAGATCGCTCTTTCCCATGGCGCTTCAAACTGCCGGATTTCAACCTCCGAGGCCGAGCGCCTCGCATTTTGGGCCGGGCGCAAGGCGGCGTTCCCCGCGGTCGGCCGCCTCTCGCCCGATTATTATTGCATGGACGGCACGATTCCACGCAAGGAATTGGCAAAAGTTCTCTCAGGGATCCGGGAATTATCGGAGCGCCATGGTTTGCGCGTCGCGAATGTCTTCCACGCGGGGGATGGCAATTTGCATCCGCTCATTCTCTATGACGCCAACGCCCCGGGGGAACTTGCTCGCGCCGAAGCTTTTGGCGCGGATATTTTGCGCCTGTGTGTTGCGGCCGGCGGCGTGCTGACGGGCGAACATGGCGTCGGCGTCGAGAAACGCGATCTGATGCCAGAAATGTTCAACGCCATCGATCTCGCCCAGCAAGTTGCGGTCAAATCCGCCTTCGACGACAAGCAGCTCCTCAATCCGGGAAAAGTGTTTCCCATGCTCCATCGCTGCGCGGAGCTGGGCCGGATGCATGTGCATGGGGGCGAGCTGCCGTTCTCGGATATTCCGAGGTTTTAGCTGCGTGTTGACGCCCGGATCGCGCCAAATGTTTCACGTGAGGCGCAAAGCGCGGTGCGGGGATTT
>DATBYR010000074.1:0-12717 GCA_036513565.1 Methylocella sp.
CCGTTGCCATGGCCACTCACGCCGTGGCACGGAGTGCAATTTTGTTCATAATGGTTGAGACCCGCGGCAACCGACGTCACCGCATAGGGAATGTCCGTGGTAAGGTAGGTATCCGGAAACGCCTGCACTGAAATCGCCGGGAAAGCGAGGGCGCTTCCAGCCAGCGTAGTGGCAATCCCGGCGGCAACAGTGGTGTTTGCCCGCAACCGGAACCATGCGGGCCTAAGCCACGGCACGGCGCGGAAAGCGAGCACCGTAAGGCCCGCCAAGATCAGCGCGGTGCCGCCGAGGAAACGCGTCGGCACCCAAGGAACCGGCCAGCTTGCCGCAAATGAGAAACGGAAGAGCAGCGGCCAGACAATGTTCTCATGCTCCGGCGGCGCCAACCCCGCCATATCGGAGGCTACTACGACAATCAAGATGGCGAGCAGGGTCTCGAGCTTCACCCGGCTGGCGTAGGTTCGAAAGGTGGGATCACTCGGTTTTGCCTCCAGCATCGGCAATAGGTGCCGTTGCAATCCGCCTGCAATGACGAAGATGCCGCCAAGCAAGGCAAGCTTGAGGATCAGCAGGCGTCCGTATTCCGTTCCGATCAAGGCCGGAAAATTACGGACGAGGTACCACGTCAGAAACGCCCCGCTCACCAGGATGACGCTCATCGCGACGGTCGCGAGCCGTGAAAAGCGGCGCAGGATGACGGCGGCCAATCGCCGCGTGTCGTCCGGAACCGGTCCGGCTCCAATCAATAAAATAAGCGTCGGCAACCCGCCAAGCCAGACTCCTAACGCGAGACGGTGCGCAATGGAGGCGGAGAGTCCCGCGATCTGCTGATCTAGCGAAACAGGATGGCTATTGAAGGGGAACGCCGCGAGACCAATACCGGCAACCAGTGCGGCCAACAACAAAGCCAGGTCCGATGTCGATGATTTCTTGACGGTCATCCAGGCAATAACGGCGGGGATGCAAGCCGCCACGGCGCAACCGAGTTCAATAATCGCGATCCTGCCGACCCCGGTCTTGGTGAGGAAGGTCGCTGTCACCGAAGCGTCGATGGAAAAGGCGTCGATTCCGGCGGCGGCGGCTGCTGCGCCCACCGCACCCAGCCATGTCGCGACAGCTCCGGCAAAGGCAGCCGCCAATACCAACAAAACGATGCGGCGGCGCCAAACGGACCCCCCCGCCGGTGCAAGGGCATCGCGCGTGTACCAGATCAAGAAGCTGGAACCCAGAACGATAGCCGCCGCCAAGGTCGCGATGGCTCTGATAATTGCAAATGGGTCGATCATGATCGCGCGGCCTACGCCGGAGCCTTGATCGTGAAAGTAAGCCGCCCGTTGACCGGGTGACTGTCGACGGACAGCACATGATACTCGATGTCCACCGGCCCAGCTGGCAGATTGTCCGGAAGCGCGACGATCAGAAGGCGGGGATCCGACTTATCGCCCTCACTGGTCAAGGGGATCTGCGGTCCCTGCGCCGGGACGATCCAAATTTTGGTGAACGCGGGCTCGATGCCCTCGTTGAACCATAGCTTCAATTCCTTCGGCGCCTTATCAAGGACCGCGCGGGCGGAAGGATTGGACTTAACCAGACGCGAATGCGCCGCAACGCCGGAGATTCCGAGGCCGAATCCGAGCAACACAACGACATAAAAGAGTAGGGCCCGTTCCCTCCGGTCAATTGCGCGCCTCATCCGGCAGCTCCTTGTTTGTTTCGGCGTTTCCGCTGGCGTTCGGGATTGTGTTTCCCACGCCTTACCACGGCTTATCGCGAATCCTAAACGCCATGGGTAGAGGCCATGTTGTCGCAACGCGGCAGAGCCCGATCGTTCCAAATCAAATTGCATGCACCTCATGCGAGCTTCCAGGGGCCTTGGACCGTGACAAAAAAGTCATAGTGCGCATCGAAAGCATCTTTGCAAGCACTGATCGTTTGACAAAAATTCAATATCGCGTGAACCCTAGAAAATAAAACTGGAGGGAAAGTTCATGACCGGTGCTATCAGAATTTGGGCCGCTGCATTCATCGCAGCCCTCACCATCACGCGTGCCGATGCCGCGGATTTGACTCCCACGCCGGAGCCACTCCCGCCTGCCCCGCCGATCTTCTACGTCCATGTCGGCGCCCTGGGCGCCTTTTACACGCCGCCCGACGCGCAGTCGACCGGAGGCGGGTTCTTAAAGGCAATACCGGTCCTCGGTACCACCGCCAGATTAGATAATGTATCTATCCGGCCAAGTTATACCGTCGGCTTGGAAGCGGGCTATTTCATCACGCCCAATTGGGCGGTCGCACTGTCCGCCGGCGTGCCCCCGCCGATAGTAATCAAGGCGACTGGTTTCCATGTGGATGGTTTCAATACAAATCCTTTGGGAACGAACCTCGTGGGAAGCGGGCGCGTTGGGCCCCTCATGGCTCTCCTTCAATACCATTTGACCCAATTCGGTGCCCTTCAGCCTTATTTCGGCGCCGGCGCGGCCTATGTCGTGCTGTTCGCCAATACCAGCGACGGCATTCTTTCGAATTTCTCCATCGATTCGACCTTCTCCTTCGTTGTCCAAGGCGGCTTCGATTATATGCTGACCCAAAACTGGGGCGTCTTTGTGGACCTGAAAAGGCTGATTTACCTCAATCCCAACTTTCAAGGGGATCTCCTAAACACGGATATCCACATCAAAACCCTTGGTAAGATCGACCCCTGGGTTGCGTCGGCAGGCATCACATTCAAATATTAGCCGGCGGCTTTGCCCCATAGGCTAAATGGACGCCGATCAAGCCGCTTTGCACGCAAAAAAGAACGCTTCCACGGACTACGTGGGAGCGTTTTCGTTCGCGGGTTTTGGACCGCCGCGGGAGACGCCGACCTTGGCGGGGCGAAGCACGCGATCGCCAATCGCGTAGCCATCCTCGACCACCTGCACGACCGTAGCATTCGGCGCCGTGTCATCCCGCACCTCGAACAATGCCTCATGGAGATTGGGATCGAACTTGGCGCCGAGCGGTTCGAGCTTCTTGACGCCGTATTTGCCAAGCCGCGACAGAAAGTCGCGCTCGGTGAGTTCAATTCCCTCGATCAAGGTTTTCAGCGCGGCCCCCGCCTGCTCGCGGGCATCGGGCGGTAGGCTTTCGACGGCGCGCCGCAAATTGTCGGCGAACGCCAGCATATCGAGGGCAAACGAGGTCACGCCATAGGCTTTGGCGTCGGCGACCTCGCGCTCGGTGCGGCGGCGCTGGTTTTCCATCTCGGCGAGGGCGCGCAGGACCTTGTCTTTCAGGGCCGCGTTTTCGAGCTGAAGATTTTCCAAGACAACGAAAGGATCCGGTTCTTCAGCTGGAGCTTGCGCGGCAGGGCCGGCGAACACCGCGCCGGTATCGCCGGTGGACCCGTCCGGGTTGATCGCGGCGGCTTCGTTTTCGGCTTTTTTTGAATCGCTCATGATCGCTCTTTAAGATAAATGACAAACCACGCCGGGATATCAGTTTTTTGGCGACCAAAATCAAGTTCCCGCCGCGACCTTCCGCGATCAGTTGCGCAAGATCGCGATCCCCGGAAGATCTCAGAACCCCTTGTTCGTCATGACGGGCGCATCCTTGGCCGGATCGAAAACTCCTAAAATTGCCCGCCGAATCGCTTCTTGCCTATGCGCGGAAGTAATTTTCTCCCCGGTAAGATCGGTCACATAAAACACGTCCGCCGCCTTTTCGCCGAACGTCGCGATATGGGCCGAGGCTATGTTGAGGCTGAGCCTGGACATAATCGCCGTCAATTCATAAAGCAGGCCAGGCCTATCGAGGCCGGTCACTTCGACAACGGTGAAGCGGTTGGAAAGCGTATTGTCGACCGATACTTCTGGATGGATGCGAAAAACATTGCGGTCCTCTCCGGCCTGCCGCGTCCTTGCGGCGACCAGTTCCCGCAGCCTGATTTGTCCACTGAGCGCACGCTCGATTGCGAGCACGATGCTGCCGGCCCGGCGCAACTCGTCTTCGTCGTAGCTAAAGGCGCGCGAAACAAAAATTGTGTCGAGCGCCATGCCATCGGCCGTCGTAAAAACCTGCGCATCGACAATATTGGCTCCCGTTGCCGCGCACGCGCCGGCGACGGTGGATAAAAGCCTTGCATGGTCGGGCGCAATGACGGTCAATCCGGTGACGCTCCGGTTCCGATCAACGAGGATATCGGTTATCGGCGCGGGTATCTCGACTTCGGTCATATTCAAAAGTTTGGCGTGCAGAAGCTTCTGCTCTAGTGTCGCCTTTAGCCAATAGGCTTGGGGGAGACGCGCGGCATAGGCCTCGAAATCGAGGTCTGACCACTTCGGCAGCGCCCGCCGCAATTCCTCGCGTGCCTGGCCCACCCGCTGTTTGCGATCGGTCGTGGAGTGACCTCCCGAGAGCTCCACCTCGGTCTCCCAATAGAGGCTGCGCAAAAGTTCAGCCTTCCAATTGTTCCAGACCCCGGGCCCCACGGAGCGAATGTCGCAAACGGTTAGGACCAGCAGCATTTTGAGGCGTTCAAGGGTCTGCACGCGGCTGGCGAAGGTCGCAATCGTTTTCGTGTCGCTAAGATCGCGCCGCTGCGCCGTATCCGACATGATTAAATGGTTTTCGACGAGCCACGCGACCGTTTCGGTTTCGGCTTCCGTGAGGCCGAGGCGCGGACAGAGCGCGCGCGCGACAGACGCGCCGGCGCTCACATGATCTTCCATCCGCCCCTTGGCGATATCGTGCAGAAAAAGCGCGAGAAACAGCACCCTCCGGTTGGTGATCGAGGGCAGAATTTCACTTGCCAGGGGATGGTCCGCCGCGAGCCTCCGCGCTTCGATCTCGGCAAGGTTTCCAACCGCGCGCAAGATATGCTCATCGACCGTGTAATGGTGATACATGTTGAATTGCATGAGCGCGACGATACGGCCGAATTCCGGGATGAAGCGCCCGAGAACGCCGGCTTCATTCATGAGCCGCAACACGATTTCTGGCTCGTTGCGTGACGTCAATATGTCTAGAAATAGCCGGTTTGCTTCGGGATCGGCGCGCAACTTCGCATCGATACGCTTCAGTGCCCGGGTGACGTGGCGCGTCGCGTCCGGGTGAATCGCGAGGCCATTGCGGTCGGCGACCCAGAACAGCCTGATGAGATTAACCGGATCGCGGGCGAAAACCTCCGGCCCGGCGACTGTGACGCGGCCATTTTCAACTTCGAAATCTCCGGTCGCGATGGCCGCCCGCTTGCGCCGCCAGGGCCGGAACCGGTCGAGCCTCGCTTTTGGTTTGGCTTGCTTTTCTTCGAGCGCCGCGCAGACGATCGCGGTCAAATCGCCGACATCCTTGGCGATTAGAAAATAATGTTTCATGAACCGCTCGACGCTTGCGAGGCCGCCTCTCGTCGAATAGCCGAGCCGGTCGGCGATGCGGCGCTGGTGGTCGAAGCTCAGTCTTTCTTCCGCCCTGCCGGTTAAAAAATGCAGATGGCAACGGACTCGCCAGAGAAACTCCTCGCAACGGCGAAATAGTTTATATTCGGAACGGGAAAACACGCCGGCGCCGACAAGATCGGCCGCCTCGCGCAGCCGATACACATATTTGGCGATCCAAAACAACGTATTGAGGTCTCGCAGGCCGCCTTTGCCGTCCTTGACATTTGGCTCGACGAGATAGCGCGAGCGGCCGGCCCGCGCGATGCGGCTGTCGCGTTCAGCGAGCTTCGCCGCGACGAATTCGGCGGCCCTTCCTTGCACGATCTTGCGCTCGAACCGCGTCCGCATTGTTTCGAAAAGCCCGCTGTCGCCGAGAATGAGGCGCGCTTCAAGGAGCGCCGTGCGGGCGGTCATATCTTCGCGGGCCTGAACCAGGCATTCCTTGACCAAGCGTGTCGAATGGCCGACTTTTTGGCCGAGATCCCAAAGTATATAGAGGATCGCCTCGGCGATGCGTTCCCCGCGCGGCCGCGCCGCGGGAGAAAGCAGAAAAAGGAGGTCGATGTCTGAACCCGGCGCAAGGGTCGCCCGCCCATAGCCGCCCACCGCCGCGATCACGAAGGCTTCGCCGCCCGGGCGGTTTGCGGCCGGATGAACATAGGCCGTCACGTAATTGAAAATCTCGCGGATCAGCTCGTCTTCGATGTGGGCGAGATGGCCGGCGCAGGCGAGCCCACCCATATTGACCTGGAACGTTTCGCGGGCGAGCGCGCGTCCTTGGTCCAAGGCGGCGCGAAAAAGCGCGACCGTTTGCTGGCGCACGACATGAGCCGGCTCGCCCCCCGCATGGAGCGCCGCGATTTTGGCGCGCAGGCCCGCGCGATGGAAATAGGCCCCGTGCGGCAAGTTGATCCGATAGCGCCCGGGCTGGACCGGCGACGCTGTTTCGAGCATGGCGTTCATGGATTCCGATGGCCTGGCGATGGGCGGATCCCTCGCGATTCCTCCAAGGTGGTTTCCGTTTCCGTGAATGACAAGGCCGCGCCAAGGCGCAATTTTGCTTCGATCGCATCCCAGATCGCGACGGCGAGATCCGGACCGCCCAGCCGTTTGATCGCCCTGATCCCGGTCGGCGAGGTCACGTTGATCTCGGTCAGATTGCCGTCGATGACGTCGATGCCGGCAAAAAGCAAGCCGCGCCGTTTCAGTTCGGGGCCGATCACGGCGCAAATTTCACGCTCGCGCGGCGTAAACTCGGCCGCCGACGCGGTGGCGCCACGCGCCAGGTTCGCGCGGATGTCGTTTCCGGCCGGCACCCGGTTCACCGCGCCCGCCGCCACGCCATCGACGAGGATAATGCGCTTGTCGCCATTTGCCACCTGCGGCAGAAAGCGCTGGACCACCCATGGCTCGCGAAAACTCGCCGCGAAGAGGTCATAAAGCGAGCCAAAGTTTGGATCGCCGCTGGCAATCTTGAACACCGCCGCGCCGCCGTGGCCATGCAAGGGCTTCATCACGGATTCGCCGTGCTCGGCAAGAAATTCCTCGATGGCCGCTTTGTCGCGGGTGATCAAGGTCGGCGGCATAAGCCGCGAAAAATTCATGACAAAAAGCTTCTCCGGCGCGTTGCGCACGCCGGCCGGATCGTTGACGATTAGGACCCTTGGCTGCAAATGCTCAAGCAGATGCGTCGAGGTTATATAGGCGAGATCGAAAGGCGGATCCTGACGCAAAAGTACGACGTCGAACGAGGCGAGGTCCGTCGCGCTTGTGCCGCCCAGGGTGAAATGATCGCCTGCGACATCGCGGACCTCGGCCGGCGCCGTCTCGGCCATGACCCGGCCGTCGCGCAGCGAAAGTTTGTCGGGAGTGTAGTAAGATAGCCTATGTCCCCGCGCACGCGCCTCGAGCAGGAGCGCGAAGGTCGAATCGCCCGCGATATTGATCTTGCAGATCGGGTCCATCTGGACGGCGACGTTCAAGGTCATCGAACTCCTCTTCGGCAGGCGCGCCGGAATCCCGCCTGGGCACGGCGCATGACCTGGCGGATTCGTCAAGGGTGCCGACGGTTTCGGGCGCGGCCCCGCCGCCGGCATCGCCGCGCCACGCTTGGCGTTCCATCGCCCGCCGCGTTTTCATCCGGACGATTGCCGACGATGGTATGACAGCGACAGGACGGCATGTCCTCGAACAAATCCTTTTCTTGAGGACGGCGCCAGAAAAACTTATCCGGCGCGCCACAAAACTTGGCGCGGCTCGTCTTGCTTTCGGCCGAGCCAGATTTTTGTGCCGAGCTCGGCGGGATTGTGAACATCGAGAGTCTGATAGAGCCTTTTGGTCACATCCACGACCGACGAAATTTGGATGCCGAGTTCATCCGCGATCACCGGCTTCGTCTTGCCCAAGGCAAGCTGAATCCCGACTTTCGTCTGCGCCGGCGTGGCGCCGCTTTCGCGCAATATTCGAGCGGCATGGGCGATGGCATGTTCGCGCAGTTCGATCGTCACCGCTATGAGACAGGCTTTCGGGTCCCTGGCGGCATCTTCCGGGAGTGTCCCCGCTGGCAGGAGCCATTTCGCTTCGAGCGTCAGAATGCCATAGGCGGTCGGAATCTGCATGCGAGGCGGCGTGTTGGAAGTGCTGTTCGCGGCGCCGGCGATTCGCCGGAGAAGCTTCAGTATGGGCGCGGGCAGCCTGTCGCGCCTAGGCTGGGGCCGCAGGTAATTGACGGACTCGCCCGCAAGAATGGTGAGCAGATATTCGATGCCCGTGGTCTGGAAAACGAGCCTCGCGCCGGGAGTCACGATCAATTGACCGCTCAGCACCGTTGCTCCCGCTGGGCTTTTTGGAGCGTCATCCCCCTGGTGCGCATCGCCGGACGGAGACCGCCGAAAGGCGTGCGCGAGCCAGGGGCGCAACCGGTCGAGGCGCTGAACGTCGTCCACATTGAACGGCCGCGCGCTGCGTGGACGCGAGAGGTGAACAAACCCAATAGTCCGGCCGCCATCGCCGATCATCGCGTCCAAAATCCAGCAAACGTCAAGCGGCACCAAAAATTCCCGGTAAAACGAGCTGTCCAGGTAGCCGCCGCCCTGCCGGTGCAACGCCCAGCCGATGCCCACGGCGCGGCACGCAGGCATCCACAGAGAAGCCAGGGCCGATGGATCATCCATGAACCGCCAAAAGCGCTCGCGATAGAGCGCGGCCGCTGCCGGATGTTCGTCGTAGGCGGCGGTTATCGTGGCATCGGGCGCAACAAGACCGATACGCATCGTGCCGTGCGGAATGATCTCGTGAAGCAAAGGCACGACCGCGATCATCGCGCTCTCGGGCGGCAACCCGAGGCAGCATAAGGTTTTGAGATGCTCGACCGCCCCCACGCCGTCTCCCCTGAAGCGAAATCGCGATTTCGCACGATCCTAGCACCTCTCCCCGTGAACAGGGGGAGCGGAGGACGCGATTTCGTGACAATCAATCCGGGCGATGGGGGTTCAAACGGCTGATCCACTAAAGTTCCAAGGAGGAATGCGATGATGAAGAACTTGTCGATTATTTTGACCGTCGTTGGGGCGTCTGCTTTGGCGGTGTTTCCCATGACTGCGCCGGCGCAAGCTAAGAACAGGCGTATCCCCGACATCCTGAAGGTACCGGAGGGAAATGTCTTGCTCCTGCGAGCGCACGGCAGAGGAACCCAAAAATATGCCTGTCCAGTTAGCGCCACCTCGAACGCGGTGCCGCATGCGATCCTGTTTCACGGGGGTGAGGGAGATCTGGTTTCTATCCATTTCGGGGGACCAACCTGGCAAGCGTTGGATGGTAGCTCGGTCGTGGGGGACGGCCCAAACGCGAAGCATTTCACAGCTCCAGACCCGGATGGCGTTGACTGGTTGTTGCTTCCTGCCAAATCGACGGCGGGCAACGGCCTGTTTAGCAGGGTCACCTTCATCCAACGGCTCTTTACGGATGGCGGGAAACCTCCTGCGGAGGGCTGCGCGCCCAATCAGACCGAGGTACTTGTTGAGTATTCTGCGGACTACTTTTTCTATACAGCAGTTCATAAATAGGAGCACATTTTTCTTGACCTGATGAGGCATGAATGATTCCATGCTGGGCTGAGAAAAGATGACGCGCGCAGACTTGATCACAAGACGCTGGAGGCGAGGCGCGAACGTGCGGTAAGGCGGGGGCTCCAAGCTGACACATCGGGACCGCGGCCCGCTGGGCGGACCGCGGTCCTTGTCTGTTTCAGTCCTCCGCGCGCGCCCACGGCGCCGCGAGCTGCTTATGCGCGCCACCAATTTTTGCCCGCCTCGTCTTGCTTTTGGCCCAGCCAAATTTTCGTGCCTAGCTCGGCGGGATTGTGAACATCGAGATTCAGATAGAGCCTTTTGGTCACATCCACGACCGAGGAGAGTTGGATGCCAAGTTCGTCCGCGATCACCGGCTTCGTCTTGCCGAGGGCGAGTTGAATGCCGACTTTCGTCTGGGCCGGCGTGGCGCCGCTTTCCCGCAAGACACGGGCGGCGTGGGCAATGGCATGCTCGCGCAGTTCGATCGTCACCGCTATGAGACAGGCTTTCGGATCCTTGGCGGCGTCCTCGGGGATCGCGTCCGCCGGCAGGAGCCATTTCGCTTCGAGCGTAAGAACGCCATAGGCGGTCGAAACCTGCATGCGAGGCGGCGTGTTGGAAGTGCCGTTCGCGGCGCCGGCGATCCGCCGGAGAAGCTTCAGTATGGGCGCGGGCAGCTGGCCGCGGACTGGTACGTAGCGCGTGTAATTGCCCGGCTCTCCCTCTAGAATCCTGAGCGGGAATTCGAAGCCACGGGTCTGAAAGACGATCCTCGCGTCAGGCGCCAAGATCATCTGCCCGCTCAGCACCGATGGTCCTGCCGTGCCTAGTGGAACTCCATCCTCCTGGCGCGCGTCACCGGATGCGGGCCGCCGAAAAGCGTGCGCGATCCAGGGACGCAGCCGGTCGAGGCGCTGAACGTCGTCGACCGTAAAGGGACGGGCGCTGCGCGGACGCGTAAGGTGAACAAGCCCAATAGTCCGGCCGCCATCGCCGACCATCGCGTCCAAAATCCAGCGGACATCAAGCGGCGCCTCTATTTCCCTATAAAAGCTGTTCTCAAGCCAGCCTCGTCCTTGCAAATGCAAGGCCCAGCCGATCCCGACCGCGCGAAAGGCCGGCCCAGAAAGCAGGGACACAAGACTCGATGGATCGTCCATAAACGTCCACAACCGCTCGCGATAGAGCGCGGCCGCTTCCGGATTTTCGTCGTAGGTGCTGGTCATCGTGGCATCGGGCGCCAAAAGAGCGAGGCGCGTCCAGCCATGCGGAATGATCTCGTGCAGCAGAGGCGTCACCGCGATCATCGCGCTCTCGGGCGGCAACCCGAGGCAGCATAAGGTTTTGAGATGCTCGACCGCCCCCACGCCCGCCTCCCCTGAAGCGCATCGCGGATTTCGGACAATATCAGCACCGTTTCCCCGTGAACAGGGGGAGCGGGAACCCGGACGTTATGGCAGACTTCATTCGTCCGGTCGCTTTGGGTCTCGATTATCGCAGGCCGGGACCGGCTAAAGTAGGAGGAAAAAAATGAAACCATTTATTGCCATGGCGGCGTCATTTGCCGCGCAGACCCCCATTCAAGCGATCGCGGTGGCGGCGGTTATGCTTACCTCGCCCGCGATCACGTTCGCCAAACCCGTGGTGTTCTCGGCGGCAGGGAAGGCCCCGTCCGACATTCAGGCCTCGGTCGATGCTTTCCGGAACTTCCTTGGCACCAACAATGGGGTGGGCAACACATTCCCGGGTGGCCGGCGCGAGATCAATTGGGACGGAGTGCCGGACGCCTTCGCCGCTCCCAATAACATGCCGGCCAACTTCTTCAACAAGAATTCCCCGCGTGGCGCCGTGTTCTTCACTCCGGGGTCTGGCTTCCAGGTGAGCGCCAATTCAGGCGTCGCGCCAATCGAGTTCGACAATCTCCGGCGCAATGCGTCCCGGTTGTTCAGAGTCTTCAGTCCGCAGCGGCTGTTCACTGCGTTGAACAGCACCATCGTGGAGACCCTCTTCTTCGTGCCAGGTACGGTCCAGTCGGCGACCAGTAAAGGGTTCGGTGCCGTCTTCACCCACGTGAATCGTGAGGAGAGTACGAAGATCGAATATTTCGATGCCAACGGGTCGCTTTTAAGCACCGCCTTCGTCCCACCGGCCAAGGGCAAAGAGACCCTGTCATTCATCGGGGTCGCGTTCGACGCGGGCGAGCAAGTGTTTCTGGTTCGGATCACGAGCGGCAATGTGGAGCTCGGTCAAAAGCTGGACGATGACCGGGTCCTCGGTCAAAAGCTGGACGATGACCGAGACCTCGTCGTGATGGATGACTTCATCTACGGCGAGCCCCACCGCAGGTAATTGCTCAGCCCCTCGGTTGCAGTGTAAGCGCCAATTGTGCGGCCCCGCCCTTGTGGCGGGTTCGCCGTATTTTCGCTTGCCCGTCGCAGCAATGCGGCGGCGGCGGCCGCGCCCGCCCGCCGCCGGACCAGTTTAAGAACTTTCCGCCACATTTATGCTATTTTGCGAACCGACAGGATTGCTGGCGTGGCGGCGCGAGTTGCGATAGAACGGTTGCGGCCGTGGCTGGTTTATTTGCGAAAGCAGATCGTATGAACACCGCCTTTAGGAAGACGCGAAAGCCGTGGCAAGGAGCCGCGGGCGGGCTATTGATTCTTATCGGGGCGGCGTCTCTGCCGGCGTCGGCCGAATCTTGGCTCGATTCATTCAATCCCCTCAACCTATTCAAAGGCGAAAAATACGAAACCAAGATCGTGCCCGATGTCCCGGCGGACGATCTCTACAATCAAGCGCTCGCCCGGTTGCAATCCAAGGATTACGACGGCGCGGCAAAAAAATTCGCCGAACTCGAAAAGCAGTATCCCTATTCGCAATGGCAAAGAAAAGGGATTCTGATGACCACCTTTAGTCAATATCAAAACGCCAGTTACGACGACGCCATTGCCTCCGCGAAACGCTACATTGGGCTATTCCCGTCGTCCCCCGATGTCCCTTATGCCTATTACCTTGAGGGAATGTCCTATTACAATCAAATCCCGGACATCAACCGCGATCAGGACCGGGCGGCAAAGGCCGTCGAGATATTCACCCTGATCACCGAAAAATATCCGAAGTCGGAATACGCCGACGATGCGCGCTACAAGCTTCAAGTCGCCCGCGACCAGCTTGCCGGCAAGGAGATGCTCGTCGGACGCTATTATCTCAACCAGCATAATTATGCG
>DATBYR010000075.1:0-3384 GCA_036513565.1 Methylocella sp.
GACGCAGCGATCTCCGAAAAGGACGCGTTTCTTCCTTTTTTTAAGAATTTTGTTTCTCCCTTCGGCACGTGAGACCTTTATGAACAGACGATTCATGATCACGGGAGGCGCGGGCTTCATCGGATCGGCGGTGGTGCGCCATCTGATCGAGATGAGTGCGCACGAAGTCTGCGTCGTCGACAAACTGACTTACGCCGGAAATCTCGATAATCTCGCCAGCGTAGCCGGCGATCCGCGCTATCAATTCAAGCAGGCGGACATTTGCGACGCGCACGCGATGCGGCAAATCTGCGAGAGTTTTCGCCCTGATACCATCATGCATCTTGCCGCGGAAAGCCATGTCGACCGGTCCATCGACGGGCCCGGCGCGTTCATCGAAACCAATGTCATGGGCACTTACGTGCTCCTCCAAAGTGCACGTGACCATTGGCAAAAGCTTAGTTTGACAGACCAGGCGCGGTTTCGCTTCCACCATATCTCGACCGACGAGGTTTTCGGGTCGCTTGGCCCGGAGGGGTTGTTTCAAGAAACTAGTCCCTACCAGCCGAATTCGCCCTATTCCGCGTCCAAGGCCGCCTCCGACCATTTGGCGCGGGCTTGGCATCATACCTATGGCATGCCGGCCCTCGTCTCGAATTGTTCCAACAATTATGGGCCCTATCATTTTCCCGAAAAGCTCATCCCGCTGACCATTCTGAACGCGCTTGAGGGCAAGCCCATCCCCGTTTACGGGGACGGCGGCAATGTCCGCGATTGGCTCTATGTCGAGGATCATGCCAGGGCGCTGGTCCAAATCGCTCTCCTCGGGCAGCCGGGCGAATGCTATAATGTCGGCGGCGCGAATGAGACAACCAATCTCGAAGTCGTGCGCCGCATCTGCCGGCTGATGGATGAAATGGCGCCGGACGAGGCTCGTGGATCGCACGAGCGCTTGATCGTCCATGTGACCGACCGGCCGGGGCACGACCGGCGCTATGCCATCGATGCGGGCAAAATTAAACGCGAACTCGGGTGGGAGCCACGCGAAACTTTTGACACAGGTTTAAGCAAAACGGTTCGCTGGTATCTCGACAACCCACATTGGTGGCAACGGATCCGTTCCGGCGTCTATCGGGGCGAACGGCTTGGAACCGTGGCATGAACCGGCCGATCCTCGTATTTGGCGCCGCGGGTCAGCTTGGGCAGGAGGTGATGGCGCTCGCCAAAGCCCGCGATATCGAGGCAGCCGGTTATCATCGCGCTAGAGCCGATATCATGGACTTCGCCTCCGTGAAGGCCGCGATCCTCGCCGATAAACCGCGCCTTGTTCTCAATGCGGCCGCCTATACCGCTGTGGATCGCGCGGAAACCGAGCCGAAGGCGGCATACGCCGCCAATGCCTGGGGAGCGGCAACGGTCGCGCGGGCTGCGGCACTGCAACAGGTGCCGGTCATCCAAATATCGACGGATTATGTTTTCGACGGTACGAAAATTGGCGCCTACGTGGAGACCGATCCGCTCGCGCCGCTTGGCGTTTACGGCAAGACGAAGGCCGCAGGCGAAGCCATGGTTCGGCACGCAAACCCGCGCCATTTCATCCTGCGGACTGCCTGGGTCTATGGCCGATTCGGCGCGAATTTTCTCAAGACCGTCTTGCGTCTTTCGCGCGAACGCGAGGAACTGCGGATCGTCGCCGATCAGCACGGTTGCCCGACTGCGACTCAAGACCTCGCGGAAGCCGTCTTTGCTATCGATCGCGCCTTGGCTCGCGGCATTGGGGCCCCTGGAACCTATCATTTCGCGGGCGATGGCGCCACGACCTGGCACGGGTTCGCCCGCGCCATCGTCGCAGCCCAGGCGCAAGCGACCGGGCGGCGGCCGAAGGTTTCGGCGATCGCGACCGCGGACTATCCAACCCCCGCCCGGCGGCCCGCCAATTCCGAACTCAATAGCAGCCTGTTTGCGTCCGTCTTCGGCTATCGCGCGCGCGATTGGCAAACCCGTGCGCGGGAGACGGTCGAAATGCTTCTCAAGGAAACGCGAGCCGAAACATGACGGGCATCACTCACGCGGGCGGTTCCTGCACCAGGCTCTATCCACTGACATTGGTGATTTCCACGCTCGGCGGTTACCGGACTTTATTTTTACGACAACAGCGTGCGCGACATCGCCGCCTCCTTGAAGCCTTCGGCGCGCGGTGAACTCGAAATCACCGATGTCAACAGGGTCTATATGGAGCGCCAACAACTCGCCGTCGAGATCATGGGCCGCGGCTTCGCCTGGCTCGACACGGGAACCCACGAGAGCCTTCTCGAGGGCGGCAAATATGTCGAAATTCTCGAGCGGCGCCAGGGTTTGAAGATCTCGTGCCCGGAGGAAGTCGCATATTATAAAGGTTTTATCGATCGTGACCTCTTGGTCGCGAACGCAGGCCGCTACGGCAAATCTGGCTACGGCAATTATCTAATCCGGCTGGCCGAGACCGACCCGCCGCGGCGGCCCGCCGGAGCCTGAACTGGCCCTTCCCGCGGGAGGGGCACGGGAGCGGGAAAACCCTTCACGGCTTCGGTGATCGACACGCCCGTCACCCCCATGGTGGGGGATGCACCGGCTCGGCCTTGTTGGCAGAGCGGAAAGGAAGTACGACGAGGCGGAAACTGGCCATCTAGGGAATGCCGGAATAATTGGGAGGATATAGCTTATGCATAGCAAAAACAGCAACGGAAGCCGCGCCGCATGGACGCGTGGTTTTATGGCCCTGTTCGCCATCATGCTGGCGTTGGCGATAAGCACGATGGCCCCGCCGGCGGCGGCGGCGCCTTTCGCCTATGTCGTGAATAGCGGCGACGGCACCGTTTCGGTGATCGACACAGCCACGAACACGGTGGTGGGGATCCCGATCCCGGTGGGGAAGGAGCCGTTTGGGGTCGCCGTCACCCCGGATGGGAAACACGCCTATGTCGCGAATCGGGGCTCCAACAATGTCTCGGTGATCGACACGGCCACCAACATGGTGGCGGCCACGGTCGTGGTGGGGAATGTTCCCTTCAACGTCGCGGTCACCCCGGATGGGAGCCACGCCTATGTCGCGAATGCAGGCTCCAACAACGTTTCGGTAATCGACACGTCCACCAACACGGTGGTGGGGACCCCGATCCTGGTGGGGAATAGCCCAATTAGGGTCGCCGTCACCCCGGATGGAAAACACGCCTATGTCACGAATTTTACCTCCAACAATGTTTCGGTGATCGACATGGCCAGCAACACGGTGGCGGCCACGGTCCCGGTGGGGAATATCCCCAGGGGGGTCGCCGTCACGCCGGATGGGAAACACGCCTATGTCACGAATGGGGGCTCCAACACTGTCTCGGTGATCGACACGGCCACCAACACGGTGGAGGGGAC
>DATBYR010000076.1:0-13755 GCA_036513565.1 Methylocella sp.
AAAGCATCATCAAGGAGTTGGCCGCCTTGCGCCGAACCCTGATTATCTCGCTTTCCGAGCTGAAAAGCCTCAAGGCGCGGATGAGCGCGGCCGTCGCCGCCAAGACGATTGCCACGCTGATTGCCACAAACCTCAGGGCACCCAAGACGAAGGCGGCGATCCGGCAGGCGATCAAGGATAACCCTGACGCGGGCACCTTGTCGTCACGAACACGCGGCCCGAGCGCCGCTTGAGCATGCATGTTCGTGACAACTCTAAGCTACTGGGGGATTCTTGCGCAAAATCCTTTGTTGCTTTTCGTTGATCCATCACGGCGCGATCAATTCCGCGCGCCGCACAATTGATCGAGTAAGGGCCGTTAGCTTTCGAGGTCATGGACGGGCCGGACAAAGGCTACGAAGCCATCGATGAACTGCCGAAGCTGTTCCTTTGTGGTATCGCTTGCGAGCCGGCCGGCTTGGTCGAAGGCGCTCCCGGCACGGGGCACGAGAAGGCGTCCGCCGCACCAGGGCGTCGTCCCCAAGGTCCGCAGGACCGGCAGCAATGCGTTCTGGCTGAGGACCGTGCCGAAGCCGCCGAGCGACGCCCCAAGTACCGCCACCGGCTTTCCGCCGAAAACCCGACCGATGTCGGCCGGCGGCCGCGAGAGCCAGTCAATTGCGTTCTTGAACATGCCCGGCATCGAGTTGTTGTATTCGGGCGTCGCGAGGAGCAGCCCGTCCGCGGCGACGATCGCCTCCTTCAGCGCCGCTACTCGCTTGGGTATCCCGTCCGCCGTCTCGACATCAGCGTCGTAGAGCGGAATCCCATGGATCGTCTCGACCGTGAGTTCCGCGCCGTCGGGCACGAACTCCGCCGCCGCACGAAGCAGCGCGGCATTGAATGAACCGCAACGCAGGCTGCCAGAAATCCCAATCAGTTTCGTCACGACGGCCCCAACGGTGAATACGTTGGTACAATTCAGGGATAGTATCACTGCCGAAGCGGACTTGAAATTCAACTCGATCTATCAGGGAAATCCATGCGACTGCAGGCGCTCTTGCGCACCAAGTCGATCGAGCAACTCCGATCCGAGATCGGCGGGGCGGGGCAGTTTCGCCGCGTGCTTGGCCTGTGGCAACTCACCGCTATCGGCCTCGGCGGCCTTATCGGAGTCGGCATCTTCGTGCTCACAGGGGTCGTCGCCGCGACTCAAGCGGGGCCGGCCGTGTCTCTGTCATTCGTAATTGCAGGCATTGCCAGCGCCGCGGCCGCCCTTTGCTACGCCGAGTTTGCCGGGATGATCCCGGTCGCTGGCAGCGCCTACACTTACGCCTATGCCGTGCTTGGCGAACTCGTTGCGTGGGTAATTGGTTGGGATCTTCTGCTCGAGTATGCGCTGGTCGTCGCCGTCGTATCGATCGGCTGGTCGGGCTATTTGCAAGCCCTGCTCAGCCAGCTTGGCCTAACGCTCCCCACCTGGGCGTTGGGTGCGCCCAGGACAGGCGCAGGCCACGTCTTGGATCTCGCCGCCTTGCTGGGGAGCCTTGCGGTCGCGGGCCTCCTGACGCTGCGCATCGAATGGGGGGCACGTTTCAACGCGGCCATGGTGATTATCAAAATCGCGGCGGTCATCCTCGTCATCGCAGTCGGTCTGCCGTACGTGCACACCGCTAATTGGCATCCCTTTTTGCCCTACGGCTTCGGGGGCGTGGTCGAGGGCGCTGCCGTCGTTTTCTTTGCGGTCTTCGGTTATGATACTCTCACAACCGCCGCCGAAGAGGCTCGCGACCCGCAGCGTCAGCTCCCCCGCGCTGTTCTGCTCTCGCTAGCCATCTCTCTCGCGCTCTACATCGCGATGTCTTTGGTGCTCACGGGCCTCGTACGCTACGACACGCTGAACAATGCCGCTCCGGTGGCGGCCGCGTTCACCGCGATTGGCCTGCCCTGGGTGACGCTCATCGTGTCCGCGGCGGCGGTGGCAGGCATCGCCAGCGTCATGCTCGCCTTCATGCTAGCCTGCGCCCGCATCTGGTTCGCCATGAGCCGTGACGGGCTGCTTCCCGCGTGGTTCGCGCAAGTGCACCCGCGGTTCCGCACGCCCCACCGCCCGACGCTGATTGCGGGAGGACTCACGGCCCTCGTCGCGGGTTTCTTCCCGATCAAGGAGGTTGCCGAATTGGTGAACATCGGAACGCTCTCGGCTTTTGTGATCATTTGCCTTGCGATCATCGTGCTACGGCGGACCCGGCCCGACGTCCGGCGCACCTTCCGGACGCCTCTCGTCCCCTGGATACCCCTAGCTGGCATCGGGTTCTCCCTGTGGTTGCTATCAAAACTCCCTACCGTCGCCTGGGAACGGTTCGCCGCTTGGATGGCGCTCGGTCTTCTCCTCTATTTTTCTTACGGCCGCTGGCACAGCGTTCTCGCAAAGGTGAGAAGCGTGCCTCTCGAAGGCAGAGGCCATGGTTCTAATCCGTTCTGATACACAAATGATTTCAATCATATAACTCTAACGAGCCAAAATCTGAACAACGTTCGCGCGTTATCCACCGTGACAGAATCGGGTAGGATTCCCAAGAGAGCTTTGTCGTGATTCAAGATTCTGGCGGGGAGGTGGCCAGGATGGATGACGAAGCCCTATTCGGAAGATCTTCGCACGCGCGGTGGCCTGTCGGTGCGGAAGTGAGTTGCGTTGCAACCACCTACCCGGCTAAATCCGCTGCGTTTGAAAGGCGGCTGCGCACCGTGGTCATGCGGATTGGTGCGTGGCCGGAGAGTGCAGAAGAGGTCGCCGAGCGGCCAGGTGTGCGTGTCGTGCCGCTCATTCGGTATCCGTATAAAGTTTTTTACCGGGTCACGAGCGATGCAGTGGAGATACTTGTGTACAAGTCTGGATTTGATCCATCGGTCAATGCCAGATTACGTCATTCATTCAACGGCGGGCTTTATCGGCGAGGTGGACTCGATGTTGTCAAGGACGCGAGCCAAAAGGGCGTCCGGAAGGACGCCCGTCGTAGGCGACGGGCTGGCTCGCGCCGGCGCAGCCGGTGCTGGGCGTTCTTGAACAAGATCGATCCACCCACCACCCCCGGGTCTAGCCCGGGGGTCGCCGCCGAAAGATGGCCGCCGAAAGATGAACGTCGAGCTGTGATCTCATCCGGCAGTGCCTGAAATCTCAAGTCCAGTATATTACAATATTACAACTTGGCCGGACGCCGGGCTACAACTCGCCACGATATAGGATAGCCCCATGTCGATGATCGGTTCGATCCGCAGGCAACTCACGCCCATCCATCCGGAGGGCTATATCTTTATCGCGGGCTTTGCCCTCGCCACCCTTGTCCTCGGCTCGTTCTTTGGCTCTCTTTTCTGGATTGGCGCGGTCGCGACCGCCTGGTGCGCCTATTTCTTCCGCGACCCGGTCCGCCTCACCCCGCTCGATGAAAATCTGGTAATCTCGCCCGCCGACGGCATCGTCGCCTCGGTTGGATATTTCGCGCCGCCGCCGGAGCTTGGCCTCGGCGCCGAACCGATCCAGCGGGTTTCGATTTTCATGTCGGTGTTCGACTGCCATGTGAATCGCGCGCCTGTCGCCGGACGGGTGACCAAGGTCGCCTATAGGCCGGGCCTTTTTCTCAACGCCGATCTCGACAAGGCGAGCCAAAACAACGAGCGCAATAGCCTCGTCATCGAAGGTGGGAGCGGCCGTTTCGGCGTTGTGCAGATCGCCGGATTTGTCGCACGGCGCATTGTCTGTTTTGTGCGCCAGGGCGAGGTTATTGGAGCCGGCGACCGGTTCGGCCTGATCCGCTTTGGTTCGCGCGTCGACGTCTATATGCCCGGCGCGGCGAGACCCTTGGTGACGATCGGATCCAAGGCGGTCGCGGGCGAGACGGCGCTCGCCGAAATCCGCGCGAACGCGCCGCGCCGGAATTTCAAATCCGGTTGAACACGAGCCAAGCCCAAGGCCGGCCCGGAGCGGCGTCTTGCCAGGCTATGTCCGAAGGGGCTGACGCTCCACCGCGCCCGCCTCGCCTGCCCGCGCTGGTGTGCCGCTGTGTTGCAAGGCCCCCTCAACCTCACGGGGCGGCGAAGAAATCTTCGCGCCGCACGCCGGATGAGTCCGCCGGCGCAGGGATCACGCCGGGGATAACGCAATGCCGCCCAATCGTGACGTTTGCCGCGATGCGCACGAGATTGCCTATCCTCGCTTCTTCCCCGATGACCGTGTCGCCCACGGCGCCGCGATCGATCGTCGCATTGGCGCCGATCTCGACGCCGTCCTGAACGATGACCCGGCCAATCCCCAGCACCCAGGGAAATCCGTGCGGGGCCGGGGCATTGCCGCTATGGCCGAAATCGACACTTGGCTGACCGATGCACACCCCCGGATGCAAGATAACCCTGTCGCCGATCAGCGCATGGGTAATCGTTGCCTGCGGCCCGATCAGGCAATCGCGGCCGATGCGGACATCCGAACCGATGGCGCTGTTCGCGCCGACGATCGAACCGGAACCGAGTTCCGCGCGGGGCCCGATGACCACCCCCGGATCGACGATCACGTCTTGTTCGAGACGTGCGTCGGGATGAATCGAAGCGCCTGGATCGATCCCCGCCGTACCAAACAAGGATTCTGGCCGGATCGGCTGCGGAAATAGCCGCCGCATGGCGAGCGCGAAGCCGCGAGAGGGCTCTTCCATCACCAGCGCCAAGGTCGTTTTTGGCACCAGCGACGCGTCGCCCCGGGTGACGAAGCAGGCGGTGGCGCGGCTGGTCTCCAGAAGCATGGCGTTTTCCGGAGAATCGAGAAAGGTGAGCTCACCCGGCCCCGCCTCGCCGAGCGGCGCCACCCCGCTGATGATGGCCGATAGATCGGCGCCTTCAACGACCGCTGCGCCGGTGCAGGCAACAATATCGGCGAGCGATGTCCTGGCCGCGCGCGGTGGGAAAACTGGTTCTCTCATGAGAGCCTCTCCGCGCCAGCCGTATCCGCCTCCCGCGAGAGCGATTTGCCATGCCCGGCGCGCGGCCACCGATCGCGGCGAGCGCCGCGAATTCGGCCCGATCGGTCGCTTGGTTAGAAAGTAGTGCCGCCGGTGAAGCGGAAGAATTGAGTCTGATCGAATTGGCTCTTGGTGATGGCCTTGGCGAAGTCGAACCTTATCGGTCCCAGCGGCGACGACCAGATGATCGACGCGCCGGCGGAGGACCGCAGCTTCGTCGTGTCGCCTCCGACGGTGATGCAATTGCCTTGCGTGAAGGCCGGCGCTACATCATTCGGTGTGCAGGCGGTGCCAGGCGGATTGAAGTTAGTCTGCCCGGTAAATCCGTACAATGTGCCGGCATCGGCAAAGATAGCACCCTTCAGGCCGAGATCCCTCGGCAGACCGTAGATCGGAAACTGCACTTCAAGGCTGCCGCCGAAATATTTGGTGCCGCCGAGCGGGTTGCCCTGGGGGTCGAGGGTCCCCACGTCGCGCGGGCCGATGCCGAAAGGAGCAAATCCGCGCACCAGGCTCGGCCCGAGATTGAAATTGTCGACGATGCGCAATCGGCTGCCGCCGAAACTCTGCAGATCGCCGCCTTGCAGATGCACGAGACCGACGATTTGATCGTAGATCTCGTGATAATAACGGATATCGCCAGTGGTGCGGACAAAGCGCTCATCGCCGCCGGCGCCCGCGATGTCCTGGCGAAGTTCGGCGAAAAAGCCGCTGGTCGGGTTTCGATTGTTGTCGAGCGAACTATAGCCAAGCGTATATCCAAACAACGAGGTCACGAAGGGGCCCTGGGCCTGCTTGAGCGCCAAGGAGGCTTCGCCATTCGTCAAGCAGTTGAAAAAGAAACTAGGCTGACCTACGCCCGTCGCCCCAGACAGGACCGGCGTTCTCCCATTTATCGGATTGTTGCAATCGTTGAAGGGTCGGGAGGAATTGTTAGGAATGGAGATGTCCGTGCGGTAAATCGAGTATCGCGGCGAGAAGGTAATCTCCTCCGTCACGGGCAAACCAAGGCGCAGCGTCGCCCCGGTCACGAAGTTATTGTAGAAGGCAAATTGAAAGGCGTCGCTTTTCTTCGCGTAAACATCGAAGCCCGCCGCGATCCGGTTGCCGAGGAAATAGGGTTCGGTGAAATTGAACTCGACGCCCCGGCTGAATTGCCCCTCCGAGACCGCGAGGCGCACATATTGGCCGCGGCCCAGAAAATTGGTTTCGGTCACCGAGGCCTCGGCAATGAATCCCTCGCTGGTGGAATAGCCGCCAGACAAGGATAATGAGCCGGTCGGCTGATCCTCGACATCGACCACCACGATCACCCGGTCTTGCGTCGAACCGGGTTCGTTGGTGATCTTCACCTTCTTGAAAAAGCCGAGGTTGTTGAGCCTTCGTTCGGCCCGGTCGATGAGCACCCGATTGTAAGCGTCACCTTCGCCGAGCTCGAACTCCCGCCGGACGACATAGTCGCGCGTTCGGGTGTTGCCGCGCACGACAATGCGTTCGATATAAACGCGCGGCCCCTCGTCGAGGACGAAGGCGATGGTCACGGTACGCGTCGCCGGATCGCGGTCGCCGCGCGGATGCACCTGCGTGAACGGGTAGCCGTGCTTTCCAACCTCCTTGGTCAGCGCATCGACGGTCTTTTCGACCAGGTCGCCATTATAGACTTCGCCGGCCGAAAGACGCACGAGCGGGCGCAGCGAAGCTCCGTCGAGGTCCGGCAGACGCGATTCCACATCGACCGCGGCGACGGTGTATTGCACCCCCTCCTCGACGGTGATCGTGACGATATAGCCGCCTTGCGCCGGGTCGAACTGGGCGTCGGAGCCCACGACGCGAAAATCGGCATACCCGTTCTTGAGATAGAACCGGCGGATAAGTTCGAGGTCGGAGGCGATCCTGTCGGGATCGTAGACGTCCGACGTCTTGAAAAACGAGAGGAAGTTCATCTCCGTCGTCTGCATGAGATCGCGCAGCTTGCCGGAGGAGTAGACGGTGTTGCCGACGAAATTGATCGTCTTCACGCCGGTCTTTTCGCCTTCGTCTATGGTGAAAACGACATCGAGCCGGCCATTCGGCAGATCGACGGCCCGCGCCGTGACCTTGGCCGCCGCGCGGCCGGAACGTCGATAAACATCCTTGATGCGCTCGATATCCGCATCGACTATGGCCTGACTATAAGGGCCGCGCGATTTCGACCGGACTTCGGCCGTCAGAGTTTCAGTCTTGACCTTGCTGTTGCCCTCGAAGGCGACGCGATTGATGACGTTGTTCTCGGCTACGCTTATGACGACCCGGCCCCCGGCCCGGCTCACCTTGACGCTGGAAAACAATCCGGTGGCGTAGAGATCCTTGACACCCTTGTTGATTGAAGCCTGATCCGAGCCGCTGAAATACGCGGCAATCGTTTCGCTGTCGATACGCTTGTTGCCTTGCACCAAGACGTTTTCCGCGAAAGCGGCGAAACTCCCGGCGAAGAGCCAAGCCAACGCTACGATTGGAACAGCGATCCGGCCTTGAAATATACGCAGAAATCGCATTGCGAGACCGGCCCCTACATCCACGAACGCTAACTCCATCCCTGGCGCGCGCTAGTTGGTTGACGCAACTTGTTGTAATCGAATGGACAAAGCTTCCTCCAGTATCGCCAAGCGTTGTTTTTACAAGGTCTGGCATGCCCCGCAAATCAAGTTTCGTTGCATTGTAGCGATTTCGCGGGAGCGTGGCGGGCAAGACACGCATCGCGGTGAGCAATCCCTTAAGGAACAGGGTTAACCATTTGCTTCTATTTGGATAAAGACAGTGCTCGAACCAAACTGGCCGGGCCTATCCGCCCGCCGTGGATCATCCCAAATGCATCCATTGACGGGTCAGGCGAAGAATGTCGTTGTAGGTAGCAAAAACCATCAAACTTGTCACCAGCATGAGGCCGACCTTGAAGCCAAACTGTTGCGCCTTGTCGTTCATTGCCTTGCCGCGAACCGCCTCCACCGCATAATAGAGGAGATGACCACCATCGAGGAGGGGAATCGGGAAGAGGTTCAACATTCCGACCGAAATCGACAGAATTGCGGCAAGGTTGAGCAACGCCGCAAGGCCGATCTTGGCCATCGCCCCGGACACTTCGGCGATCCGGATCGGTCCAGACAGTTGATCGGCGGATTCCTCCCCGGCCACCAAGCCTTTGAGATAGCTGCCGGTGCGCGCCACGATATACCAGCTCTCCGACCCAGCGAGCTTAACCGAGCCGACAAAATCATAGTTCTGGACATGCCAATTTTCCGGCTTGCTATTGGATTGGACGCCAAGGACACCGACCCGCGTGGTGCCGAAAGGGGTTACCACGTCGCGCCTTCGCGGCGTCGCGGCGAGTTCCACCAATTTGCCGCCGCGATCGACACCGAAAACCAGCTCCGTGTCGCTGGCGGTCTGCACGATGCGCTGCATGTCTTCGAAGCTATCGACCTTGATCCCGCCGATCGAAACGATCCGATCGCCTAGCTGAAACCCGGCCGCCTCGGCAGCGCTTCCGGCTGCAATGCCGTCCACCATGGGCAACAGGATGGCGCGCCCATTGACATAAAAAATGCCGGTGAAAATAACGATCGCCAGGAGGAAATTGGCGAGCGGGCCCGCGGCAACGATCGCCGCCCGCTTCCAGACTTTCTGAGCAATGAAACTCACCGCCCGCTCGCCGGGCGGCATGGCCGCGAGGGCGGCATCATCCGTCACCGAGGCGCCATTGGCGTCGCCGTGGAATTTGACATAGCCGCCAAGCGGGAAGGCCGCGACTCGCCAGTGGGTTCCATGGGCGTCGTTAAAGCCGAAAAGTTCCGGCCCAAAGCCAAGCGAGAAAGTGTCGACCTTAACCCCACACCAACGGCCGATCAGGAAATGGCCGAGCTCGTGGAAAAAAACCACCAGGCTCAAGACAAAAAGGAAAGGCAATATATATCCTAAGAGCGCCCAGATTTGTGCGAATAATAACATATGAACTCCTAGCCGGTTTTA
The DNA here is from genome assembly GCA_036513565.1 of Methylocella sp. GTDB lineage: Bacteria > Pseudomonadota > Alphaproteobacteria > Rhizobiales > Beijerinckiaceae > Methylocapsa. Next base: position 8,991 of record DATBYR010000076.1, read on the forward strand.
ACAATGCCTTCGGCATGGACTCGAGGACTTCGCCGCTCTCGCGACGAGATCATGCGGCAACCAAACATACAGAGAACCGGTAAACATACAGACAACTGGGTCTTTCCTTTGCGGCGGTCCCGGCTTCGCCGAAGCTGATCTCAAAGAAATCGGACGCGAAACGCGCAGGGCCCTTCCTTGTTTCCTAGTCAAGACGATACCTTGATGAGACCAAGGCTCGCGCGCAACAACCAATTGGGTGGGCACTCGAATTTTTTGCTCTTAGTGTCGGAAAAGCGAAAATCCGAGACGGGCACCCATTGTAGCATTTAATGTGCCACCGACGAATTCGCACGCTATCATTCCTAATTCTTTGTCCATGTTCAAAAAAGGACAATTCGAGGTAGACTGGGGAAATTTGAGAGCGGGCCTAGCGGACCATTCGCAAACCCGGGCTGATCGCCTGCATGGCGATCTTCCATGGTCACCGCACCGCGGCGCGCCACGCAGCCTGCCGGGCAAGAACAAAACGTGATCTTTCGCGCACTGCACGGTCCATTGCAAGAGCATCGTCAACCGACTCTGGCTCATGCGCGATCCCATCCGCGAGCGCCGAATTGCAAGCCTGCTCTACCATTTGGGCAATCTCGTGAAACGAAATCAGCCGGTTCAAGAAAGCGTCGACCGCGATTTCGTTGGCGGCATTCAAAACAGTGGGAAGACCCCGCCCCGTGCGCAAGGCGTCAATCGCCACCCGCAAGGCAGGAAAGCGATCGAAATCCGGACGCTCGAAGGTTAGCCGGCCAACGGTTGTCAAGTCAAGCCGGCGCGCGGCGCTGGCGGTTCGCTTGGGATAAGAGAGACAATGGGCGATCGGAATCTTCATGTCGGGCGCGGCAAGTCCGGCCGTGACCGAGCCGTCAGTGAAGGCGACGAGACCATGCACCACCGACTGCGCATGCACGATGACGTCGAGCCGCGCCGCCTCGATCCCGAAAAGATAATGCGCCTCGATCACTTCCAGGCCCTTGTTCATGAGCCCGGCCGAGTCCACGGTGATTTTTGGCCCCATCGACCAATTCGGATGGGCCAGCGCCTGTTTGGGGGTGGCCTTGGCAATGGCCTCGCTTGGCCATGTCCAAAACGGTCCGCCCGAGGCGGTCAGCGTGATCATCTCGATCATGTCAAGGCTTGCTTCGCCCATCGCCTGAAAAATCGCGTTATGTTCGCTGTCGACGGGAAGCAGCCTGGTACCGGAAGCCGCGGCTTGGCGTATGAAGGGAGCACCGGCGCAAACTAGACATTCCTTATTGGCAAGCGCGACAGTGCGTCCGGCGGAAAGCGCCGCGAAGGTCGGCTTGACCCCGGCGGTTCCCGCGATGGCTCCCATCACGATGTCGGAGGGACGGAGCGCCGCTTCGACGACCGCCTCATCGCCTGCAGCGGGGACGATCGACGTGCCGGCCAGGGCTTCTTTTAATTGGGCATAGCCGCTTGGGTCGGCGAGGGCCGCGAATTTCGCGCCGAGTTCTCGGGCGAGCCGGGCCAAGGCTTGCGGATCCCGCCCGCCGGCGACGGCCTCGACCCGAAAAGCGCCGCCCGCGCCAGCAATGATCTCGGCGGTCGATTTGCCGATCGATCCGGTCGCGCCGAGGATCACCACGCTGCGGACTTCGCGTTCTGGCGCGGGTCTTTGCCGCAATCGCATGACTTTCTCCCTGCCGCCTCCTCAATTCAATTAAAGAGCCCGCGTTTCAATTAAAGAGCCCGCGTGAGGAGGACCAAAAGTTCACGCAAAAAAGGCGCCAAGAAGATGCGGCGAGCCAAACCCTACCGCTCCGGCATCCGAGAAGATGCGAACCACCCTAAAACCAATCGAACAAACCGGCTGCGATCGAAGAAAGTCCCCGCGCACTTCCAAAAAGGGCGGCGAAAGCGGCGGCGGCGATAAATCCATCGAGCCGGTCCATGAACCCGCCGTGACCCGGAATCAAGCCGCTCGAATCCTTTGTGCCAAAGTACCGTTTGACCCAGGATTCGAAGATGTCGCCGCCTTGCGAGACGGCGGCGGTGGCAAGGCCGAGCGCGAATACGGGCAGGGCCCGCGTCGGATCGCCGAGGCCATAAACGCCAGTCACCGCGCCGAGAACCGCCCCGGCCAATACGCCGGTAAGCGTGCCGGACCAGGTTTTCGAGGGCGAAATGTTCGGCCAGAGTTTGGCGCCACCGATCAGGCGGCCGCCGAAATAGGCGAAAACATCGGTGCCCCACACGGTCGCGAAAAGCCACACGATCGATCTTGCCCCATATTCCGCCGAGCCATGCAGCGCGCCGGCGGAAACGAGCAGCAAACCCGCGTATACGATCCCGCCAAAAGCCCAAACCCTCCGCCCTGGGCCCGCGGCCAGAGCGAGAGCAAGCCCGCAACCGGCAAGCAGGGAGCAGGCGGTGCCGAACCAAGCCTTGCCGGCAAAATACGCGCTAACCACGAGCCCAAGCGCGACAAGAAAGAAGCGGAGGCGAGGGTTTGGTGCCGCTATCAGATGTTGCCATTCGCAGCCTACCGCCAAGGCGGCGCCGAGCCAGATCAGATCGAAAACGAGGCCGCCCTGCCAGACGGAGACAAGCGCCGCCGCCATCAAGACAATCGCCGAGAGAACGCGTGGCAGGAGATCGGCCAAGCGACGCCGCCCGGAAAAATTGGGCGCCGGAGGGTTTTTGCCCGGCGCATCGGCGGCATCGTTCAGCATGGCAAGCAGCACGGGACTCGGGGCGACATAATTCATGTTTTCGCCGCACCGGCCAGCACCTTACCATTCCGGGATTGCCCCGTCACGCCGCCGAACCGTCGTTCGCGCGCCGAGAAGTCCGCCAAGGCCGCCGAAAAAGCCTGCCGGTCGAAGTCCGGCCAGTGCATCGGCAGGAAAACAAATTCGGAGTAGGCCGCTTGCCACATCAGAAAATTCGACAGTCGCTGTTCGCCGGAGGTGCGGATGATCAGATCGGGATCGGGAATGCCCGCCGTGTCGAGATGGCGGGCGAACAGCGTCTCGTCGATTTCGGACGCCTTGATGAGGCCGGCCGCCACCTCTTCCGCCAAAGCCCGTGCCGCAGCGGCAATTTCCTGCCGGCTTCCGTAGTTGAAGGCGACGATCAAGGTAAGACGGCTGTTGGCCTTTGTCCGGTCCTCCGCCTCGTCGAGCAAGGCGAGGATATCGGCTTTTAGATTGGCGCGCGCGCCAATCACCTTGACCTTGACGCCGAACTTGTGCAACTCATTAAGATCGTTGTGGATAAAGCGCTTAAGAAGGCTCATGAGGTCGGCGACCTCCTGGACGGGCCGGTTCCAATTCTCCATGGAAAAGCTGTAAACCGTCAGATAGTCGAGCCCGAATTCGATCGCAGCGCGAACGGTTTCGCGAAGCGCTTCCAGTCCGCGCCGGTGCCCCTCGATCCGCGGCAGTCCCCGCCGCGCCGCCCAGCGTCCGTTGCCATCCATGATCACGCCTACATGCACCGGCGCGCCGGTCAGGCGCCGTCGCGCGGGAAGCGTTGTCTCATCCGCAACCATGGATGACATTGTCATGTCCTGGCCACCAGCCGCCCGTGGCATCGTCCCTTGGCGTCTTCGATCCTACCCAAGACGGCCCCTCTGCCTGACTGCGCCTCTATCAAAACACTGCCCGTCCGCTAACACCGATGGCCTGTAAACCAAAGACGTGGCCCCCGCAGTGGTTCCCGCGTCCGGCCCGGCGCCAAGCCGCCATTCCGGCCCGCTTATAGCAGATTGGGACGACTCACACATGCATGATTTCGGTTTCCTTCGCCACCAGCGCGGAATCGATTTCGCCGACGAATTGGTCCGTCAGTTTCTGGACCTCGCTCTCGTGGCGTTTCTCGTCGTCCTCGCCGATCGACTTGTCCTTGAGCTGCTTTTTTAACATGTCCAGCCCGTCGCGGCGGACATGGCGGACCGCTATGCGCGCCTCTTCGGCATATCTATGCGCGACCTTCGCCATTTCCTTGCGCCGCTGCTCGTTGAGTTCCGGGATCCGGATCCGCAAGACCTGACCTTCGACGGTCGGAGAGAGTCCCAAATTGGCATTGCGGATGGCCTTATCGACGGCGCCGGCTAACGCCTTGTCCCAGACCTGAACCGAAAGCATCCGCGGCTCCGGCACGCTGATCGTGGCCAGCTGGTTAAGTGGCATCGTTTGCCCGTAGGCCTCGACATGCACGGGTTCAACGAGGCTCGCCGACGCGCGCCCGGTGCGCAAACCTCCCAATTCGTGCTTCAATGTCGCAACCGCGCCCTGCATGCGCCGGCTAAGGTCTGAAATATCAAATTCAGCGCTCATATTGGAACCCTAAGTGTTTTCGCCCGGCCCGGCGGGGCCATGAGGATCGTAGCGCACTATGAAGGCAAAACCAGAGTGGCTTTGCCGCGTCCCTCGAGGGCGGCAAGGATCGCGCCGGGCTGCCTTATCGAGAAGACGATTATGGGAATTCCGTTCTCGCGCGCAAGCGCGAACGCGGCGGTGTCCATGACCGCGAGATTCCTGGCGATGGCTTCGTCATGAGTTAAGCGATCGTAGCGGGTCGCGGCCGGATCGCGCTTCGGATCCGCCGAATAGACTCCGTCGATCTGCGTCGCCTTCATAATGAGATCGCAGGAAAGCTCGGCGCCGCGCAAGGCCGCGCCGGTATCGGTTGTAAAGAATGGATTGCCGGTGCCGCCGGCGAGAACCACGATCCGGCCCTTGCCAAGATGATGCAATGCCGCCTG
>DATBYR010000077.1:0-5775 GCA_036513565.1 Methylocella sp.
GACGTCCTTCATCTCGCTGCTTCCGGCCGCACCTCCTTGGCCGCTGGCAAGGATGTTCAAAGGAACTTGTACCGGGCGGCCGGTTTCCGCGTTTGCGAGGATCGCGCGGTGCGCGTCGATATTTTGGAGCGCCTCGCCGATTTGATTCGTCCGGCGGTGAGCTATCGGCCCGGCGTCACTCCGGGCGATCCGCCGCCGGGCGCGGCCGATGGCGATGGCTTCGTTGTCACGGTCGCGATGACCTCGCTTGCCGGCTGCTCTGGCGATAGCTTCGCCTCGATCCTTCGCGCGCTCGGTTATGTGCCTGAACACCGCAAAGGTCCGGCGATCACCGTGGCTTTGCTCGCCGCGGGCGGGCCGCTTGCGGCGCCAGCAACCGGACCTGAGCCAACACCGGAGTGCGCTTTGGACGCGGGCTCAGATACGCAAGCCAAGGAGCTACCGGCCGAACCGCGCGCTTGCCCTGGGCAACCGGTCGAACCGGCGGGGGCCGCCGTGCCCGGGCTGGACGCAATTTCGGACACCGTCACTTCAGAGCCGCCATCCCCGGCCGCGCTCCCGGATGCGAGGCGGGCGGGCGCAAGCGGGATCGAGACGAGAGAAACCGGCGCCGGGGAGGCGGGCGGGGCAAAAAGTTCCCCGGAGCCGCAGCCGGTCGAAGAGCCATTGATCGAAATCTGGCGGCCGCACCGGCAGCATCATCATGCGCGCAGGCCCGAGACGCGGGCGCACAAAAGACATTTAGAGCGGCGCGAAGGATCGCGCGTCGGGGTTTGCGATACCGCCACCCTGGAACCATCCGCACCACTGGCCATTCCTCGCGGCGGGGCGGCCGCGGAATCCCCGGGTGGCGACGGGGCCGGAAAGGCAGCGCTTGCGGACGTGCAAACCAGCTCCCGGCGGAACGCTCCCCAAGATCGCCGCAAGGACGGCGGCGAGCGGGGGGAAGGCGAACAGAGGCCGCGCTTCGGAAGCCAGCGCGGCCGGAAGCCGGCGGGAGAGCAGAACCGCGGCGGCACGGGCGACCGCAGGGAAGGGCGCGGCGATCGTTTTGGCACCAGGGACAAGAAGCCCAGTGAACGGCCGCCGGACCCGGACTCGCCTTTCGCGAAACTGCTTGTGCTCAAGGCGCGGCTGGAGGAAAAAAACAGCCAGGATAGCTAGATCGCTTCCCTATTAGGCCGTGCAAACTTGGCGGGTCACCGCCACGAGGTGCTCTGGAACTCAACTCGGATCCCGCGCGCGCCCACCGTTTCCACGTTTAAGTGCCGGTCCCGCCGCGCTCCTTGCGGAGATGCGCGGTCTTGAAAACATAGTCCCACCAAGGCACGCTGACCCCGAAGCCGCGCGTCGAATCGCGGAAATGATGCAGCATGTGGAGACGCCGCAAGGCGAGGCCGGCGCGTGTCCTGGGCTCGCCATGATGCACATAGTAATGCACCATGTCATAGGCGAGATAGCCGACGATAAATCCCATCAGCACCGGATACCCAAGGGGCAGGCCGAACAGAATCCGCACGACGGCATAAGCAATCAGCATGATCGGTCCGCTGAGCAACACCGGCATGACGAGGCGCAGCGGGTCGTTGGGATGCACGTGATGGACGCCATGGATCAGGAAATGAATCTTGGCGCCCAAACGGCCGGGAAATGCGCAATGGAACAGCAAGCGGTGGCCGAAATATTCGATCAGGGTCCAAATAAAATAACCCAGCGCCGTGGCGCAAAGGACGGCCCCGGCATCGTAAGTTTTCAGACTCAAGCCCGCGAGGACGAAAATCAAGGGCAAATAAACAAACAGCGGTGTGGACCAGTGGACGCGCGACAATTTGTCAAGCAGGGAGTTTTCGAAAAGCCGCGGCGATGCGCGCAAGCTTGCCGCGTCTTGCGAGGTTCCGCTGCCGGAATCGTTTGCCGCTGGCGTCATTCTTGACGTATCCTCCTGATCGTGCGGGCCAAATCGCCATTCATCGAGTCGGTAATTCCCGGATAAAGCGAGGCCAATGTTCCTCAGACATGAAACGGACTGCCGCCGGCGTCAAGCCATCGCGGCCCATGGCCCAAAACGAAGAGCCAATCCATGGCATTGAATAATTTCGCGCCGCGATGTAATATTGTCAAATTGGGCAACCGGCGAAATGACTGGACGCGAGCCGGGTTGGCTCAATTCCGCGCGGCGCGCGGCGCAAAGAGCGGCATTTTTAGGACGCTTGTGGCATGGCAGAATTTTCGCAGGGTAGCTTTGCGGCGGACGCGCCGCCTAGCAAATACCCGCATAGATCGCTTTTGGAGCGATATGGTCTGCGGGCAACCCGTCAGCGTCTAGGTCTTGCGAGACTTCTCTTCGGCAAAGGCAATAGGCATGTGACCGCCGATACCTTGGCGGCGGAGGCCAATGCTTTGAAAATGCCGGCTTCGCTGGCGACAGTTTATAATGTGCTTAATCTCTTTGCTCAAGTTGGCATCGTGCGCGGGCTCGCAATCGAAGGTACAAAAACGGTTTTCGATACGAATACGAGCGATCACGGCCATTTCTTGTTTGAAGATACTGGCGAGATCGCGGATATACCTCTTGAAGGAATGAAATTTGCCGGCGATGTCACGCCACCGGAGGGCTATGAAATCGTCAAGGTGGACATCGTCATCCGGCTGCGCCGCAAGACGAGTACCAGCGTTTAAACGCGATTCGCGGCGGCCGGGCGTGGCGAGGATTCGTCGCGAATCAGCGGGTGCGAGGACTGTTGGGGGGACGCCGGAAACAGCGCCCAATGCGCGGTTGGTCACGCCGGCCCGCTTCAAGCTGTGAGAAAACGACCCGGCCTACCGGCCCAGGCTGTTTCGATATCTTGGTTGTTCATGTTCGTCTCGCTTCGCGAGAAAGTTATCTATCCGATTACCGCTTAAGCCGCTTGTCTCGCCGATGAAACGGTGCCGCTTAAATCGCTGATGCGGGCCGTCGCCGGTTAAAGCCTGTTTCAAGAAACTGTCCGATTTCGCGTGCAGATCGCTTCTTTTCAGCGGATGATCGCGATCCTTTGATCGAGGGCGGACAGACGGCTCAGCCCCTTCGCCTTTGCGATGCGGGCCACCGGGCCAAGGGAAAGCCCGGCCTCGCGGGCGATCTTCCAGAAGGACTGACGGGCCCGGCGCAGGGCCTCGACCTGCGCGATCTGATGTGATGTGATCCGTGTCCGAAGGCGATGCGGCCGGCTGGTCCGGTCCTGGAGACCAGCCATGCCTTCGCTTTCATGGCGCCAGAGCCATTTCCTGACGGTTGGTGCTTGGCAAACCCCACAAACCTCAGTTTCTCCCCGTGACAACCTGTTGAGACTTTACAGCTAGCGCACGCCATCGGCGTCTCAGTCTCCCTAAATATGTTCGTCCAAACGATACCCAAGATAGCGAACCGAATTGATGGGGTCGTAACCGAGCTGGCCGCGCAATTTCTTGCGCAGCTTGCTGATATGGCTTTCAACCACGTTCTCTTCGACATCCTCGTCGAAAATTCCGTAGATGGAATTGAAGATTTGGGACTTGCTCACGCGCCGGCCGCGATGATTGACCAGATATTCAAGGATTCGGCGCTCGCGCCGTGGCAACGGCAGAGAAACTCCCTTGAGCTGCGGATCCCGGCCGTCGAAAAAGACCCGCAATTCGCCAACCACGGCACAGTCGCGCTCGCACTCGCGCCGGCGCCGGATTGCTCCCACCCTGGCCAGTATTTCGCGAACATGGATCGGTTTGCGCACCACGTCATCAACCCCCGCCGCGAACAAATCCAGCGTCTGCTCGAGACAAGGTGTTTCGTTCATGGCGATTACCGGAGCACGGGTGCGATCCTTGATCATCTTGGGATAAAGCTGCCGGTCCCGGCAGTCCCCGAGGAGAAATGCTTCGACCGCGATAAGGTCGGCGTCGGCCACCGTGGCCACCCATTCCTGAAATTCCAAGGGACAAAATCCGGCGGAGGAAACGCCTTCGCTGCCAAAACGGCATGTGTAACCAGATGTTACAATTTCACGTTCGTCAATTATCACCAGCATTGAAATCTCCCGGGAATCTCTCCTTCATCCATTAACAATTAACAACTTATGGTTAAATGTCAAATGAAATTTCGCGTTAAAGTTGTCTTTTTTGCGCGGTCACCCAGCCTCAGGTTGTATCACCGGCTCGCCTCCCGGAAACGGTCAAGGCACCGGTTCATTGCTGAGCGCCTGTACGCCCAACGGCTGCTGGATTTGGAAGGCGGCAAACTTGGTGGCGGCTTCATTCATGTTCGCATCGACGAACGAACCGACGCCCGTGGTCAGCGAATCGCTACCGGTAAGCGCGACATTTGTCCCATAAATTGATTGAAGGTGCGGGGACACTTAATAGAAAGCGTGATCGCCGGAGGAGGCAACATCATCATTCCCGTCGACGCGGCCGGCGTGGAAACGATCATGCCGATGACGAGAAACCGAAGCGCGATAAGAAAATCGGCCTCGAAGCCGCGCCGCAATTCCGAAATCATGAAGGCGAGGATCAGCACCCTGATCTCGCCGCCGCTCATGGGCAACCGTTTTTATGCAATCGTACCAAATTGTTTCACGTGAAACATTTTGGTACGATTGACGGTCTGCGCAAACGCACTTTTGTAGCGCGTGGCAAGGTACGAACCAAGATTTGGCGCAAGCGGAAAATTGCGATAGGGCTCATCTTTTAGTCCTTTGGTTTTTAGACCAAGCGGGCTTCAGAGCGATGGTCAAGAGCGGCAGTCAATATTGCCCGGCCAGCGAGCGTTCCAGGAGCGCGATTTCATCAGGCGTGAGGTCGAACAGCTTGTAGACGATGGCATCGATTTCGCGCTCGGCTTGCTCGATTTCCGCCGTCAGGCGGCAAACCTTTTCGCCTTCCTCGCCAAGAAATTTTTCCCATTCATTGCGCTGCTTTAGGGGAATATCGGCCTTGAACGCTTTGTTGATCTCGACTTGGAAGGATTTGAAATCGAGCGTCCACCATTCGCGCAAGCGGTTATTCAGTTTTGGCGCGCGGTCCGGCGGGCAGAGGTCGGGGATGCGGCGGAGGACGCGATCAGTCACCTGGTTGCGAGAGATTGCCTTGGAATTAGCCTCTTCCGCAAATCTCCGGATCCGTGATGCTTCCGGTTTTCGACTCGCGATGCTTGGCAACTGCTCAACGTATTGGGCCTCAGCTTCGAGGTAGCCCCCGCGTTTGATCCGAGCTAATTGCGCAAGCACGAACCAAGCGGGCCTGCTGTTCAGGAACCCCAGTTCCTCAAAGGGCGGATCGGAAACGAAAAAGGCCTTATTGTTTAAAAAGTCGCCAGTATCGTCCATGCAGAATGACGCGCTCGCTTGGAAGTGAGGCCAAATAAGCTTCCGATTCTTCATAATCGGCTGATACGCCAGCTGCGCCTGCTGTAGCTCGAACCATTCTTGTTTCGTCGCGCGCGCCTCAAGCGAGGGTTTGAACGGCGACAAGTGGTCGCGGATCGCGGGATAGTCGTCGATCTTGATCTTGCCTTTCGGGATATTGATCAGGAACAAATCCTCGCTCTCGATGCGCCAGCGCTTGATGTTCTCGCCGCGTAGGAAAGGCACGAGCAATTCGGCCGACCGCATGTCGCGGGCCACTAGTACAGCGTTTCTGAAAATCGAATCATATTAAGTAGCGCTTTCGAGTTTGTAAGACCAAGTGTGCACGACGGGTTGTTGGTTGACGTCCTCTATGGCGGCCAAGACACGCTCCACAAGCTCTTGTTTGGAAGCGACT
>DATBYR010000078.1:0-19056 GCA_036513565.1 Methylocella sp.
GCGGCATGCAAAACGCGGACAATTTCAAGACCCTGATCGAGCCCATCGCGGACAAGCTCGGGGCGGCGATGGGCGCGTCGCGCGCCGCGGTCGACGCGGGCTACGCGCCAAACGATTGGCAGGTCGGCCAGACCGGCAAGGCCGTCGCGCCCGATCTCTATATCGCCGTCGGCATCTCCGGCGCCATTCAGCACCTCGCCGGAATGAAGGACTCGAAGGTCATCGTTGCCATCAACAAGGATGAGGAGGCGCCGATCTTCCAGATCGCGGATTACGGGCTTGTCGGTGATCTCTTCGCAATCCTGCCGGCGCTGAACGAGGAGCTTGCCAAGCTCGGCCGTTAGATGCTTTAGGGATCGGCGAGACAGCGCCATGGCCCAATCGTGCTCTGGAGCTTGGCCAGTTTAGTGGATATAGGTTCGTCTTTGGTTTAGAAATCGGCGGAATCCATATGGACAGAGTCTTCCCGCTTGAGTTCCGTTGTGGGCGAATAAAATGGACATAAACAAAATCGGGGTAATCGGGGCCGGCCAAATGGGCACGGGCATCGCCCAGGTCTGCGCGCTAGCCGGCATCGAAGTCGCTCTCAACGATATCTCGGACGCCCGCATCAACGCCGGGCTCGCCACGATCGCGGGCAACCTCGCGCGCCAGGTTGAGCGAAAACAAGTCGATCCACCGGCGCGCGACGCGGCTTTGAGCCGGATCAAGCCCGCGCCTGGCTTCGACGCCTTCGCCGACAGCGACCTCGTCATCGAAGCAGCCACCGAGAACGAGGAGGTCAAACGCAAGATATTTTCCAAGCTTTGCCCTTCGTTGAAGCCAATGGCGATGTTGGCGACGAATACGTCGTCGATTTCGATCACGCGGCTTGCATCGATCACCGACCGGCCGGAACGTTTCATCGGCATACATTTCATGAACCCGGTCCCCCGCATGCAGCTCGTCGAGTTGATCCGCGGTATCGTGACCGAAAACGCGACGTTCGATGCGGCCAAGGCGCTCATCGCCCGGCTCGGCAAGACGTTTACCGTATCCGAGGATTTCCCCGCCTTCATCGTCAATCGCATTCTGCTGCCCATGATCAACGAAGCGATCTATACGCTCTACGAGGGCGTGGGCTCGGTTGAATCGATCGACACCGCGATGCGGCTCGGCGCGAATCATCCAATGGGACCCTTGCAGCTGGCCGATTTCATCGGGCTCGACACTGCGTTGTCCGTCATGCAGCTCCTGCACGAGGGCATGGCCGATCCGAAATATCGTCCCTGTCCCCTGCTCGTGAAATATGTCGAAGCCGGTTGGCTCGGGCGCAAAACCCAGCGCGGGTTTTACGATTATCGCAGCGGCACGCCGATTCCGACGCGATAGTCCGCTGCCGCGCGGACCGCTGTTTCAAGCTGGGCTTCACAAAGGTGTCATCGAGCTTGTAGAATGCAACGCAAGGGACTAGCCTTGGATCCGAGGCGGATATAATCATGAGCCTGCGGCGTTGCGGATTGCGACGCGCTAGGCGAGGGACCTGATGTGACGGTTCATTCCCAACCCAGGGTCTCCCCCGAGGCCTGTCCGGCACTCGTGCTCAATGCCGACTTCCGGCCGTTGAGCTACTATCCTCTCTCGCTGTGGTCGTGGCAGGATTCGATCAAGGCGGTGTTCCTCGACCGGGTGAATATCGTTTCCAATTACGATAAGACGGTCCGAAGTCCGAGCTTCGAGATCCGGCTCCCGTCGGTGCTTTCGCTCAGACGCTATGTAAGGCCCTCCCGCCATCCCGCCTTCACCCGTTTCAACGTCTTTCTCCGCGACCGTTTCAGCTGCCAATATTGCGGCTCCCGCGAGGATCTGACCTTCGACCATCTCGTCCCCCGCTCGAAGGGCGGCACCACGACCTGGAAAAATGTCGTCGCCGCCTGTTCGAACTGCAATCTGCGCAAGGGCGATCTGCGCCCCGGCGAGGCGCGCATGTGGCCGGCGCGGATGCCCTATCAACCAACAGTCAACGATCTGCACCAGAACGGCCGCCGGTTTCCGCCCAATTATCTGCACGAAAGCTGGATGGACTATCTCTATTGGGATTCGGTCCTGGAGCCTTAAGCGCGACGCGCAAAAAAATCGGTAGCGGATAGGTTGAATTTCGGCTTGCCGCCGTCCACAACGACTGCTCAGCGCCATAACCGGACAGTCGATCGGGACCGATGTATCGTCACCAGTTGCGAGATCGCGAGTGACCGATCCGATATCCAAGCGATGGAACCACCATCCCGCCAGCGGCACATCAAGACTGGGGCTCTAGCACGATCTTGCCAGTCACAGAGGCGCTGTCGAGCATCGTATGAGCCTCGGCCGCACGTTCAAGCGGCAATCGCGCGGCGATCACAGGCGCGATCCGGCCTTCGACGAGCATGCCCAAGAGGGTTGCCAGATCGCCCCGATAGAGATCGGGGCGGGACTGCTTCCATAGCGTCACGTTGAAACCGTGGACGCCACGGCTCGTGTTGAGCAGGGACAGAGGTGAATAGTGTGGCATACCGATCAGAAACCGCAGAATGTTCCATAGGTTGCGACGACCACTGCGGGTGGTCGCCGAAGCACCGTAACAGACCAACACACCGCCCGGCCGCAGGGTCGCAAATGAGCGGCGCCAATGGTTCCCACCGATCGGGTCGAAGACGGCATCGACGCCGGTGCCCGTGAGTTCGCGAATGCGTGTGACAAAATCTTCGCTCCGGTAATTGATCGGCACCGCGCCGAGGCGCGTAAGCACGGGGTGTTTAGCTTTGGACGCCGTCCCGTAGATTGTGCAGCCGCTCGCGGCGGCCAACTCGACCAGCGCCGAGCCCGCCCCGCCGGCGGCACCATGCACCAGGATCCGTGATCCCGTTGTCACCGCCGCGACACGATGCAGCATCTGAAAGGCGGTCAGGTAGTTCAGGATTACGCTGACAGCATTGGCCGAATCGACCCCCTCCGGTACGGGTACGCAATCGTCCTCAGACACAACAATATAGCGAGCGTAGCCGCCCGTAACTGTAAGTGCCGCCACTCGTTGGCCGGCCAGCAAGCCGGCACCGGCGCCCGGCCCAAAGGCATCAATCTCGCCGACTACGTCATACCCGGGGGCAAATGGGTGGCTTGGGATGCCCGGATAAAGTCCCTCGCGCATCAGCACATCGGCAAAAGCGACCCCTGTCGCAAGGACGCGGAGGCGAAGCTGATTCGGACCGGGCTGTGGCATCGGCTCATCCATGAGCGTCAGCACCTCCGGGCCACCGCGGCGAGAGATCAGCATCCGCTGCTGACGGGGTCCGCCTTCAATGTTGTCTCCCATCATCGCCGCCTCCTTGGGCTCAAGGAGTAGAGCCAACACCGGCCGCGCGATCCGTCATCAGAAGTCACGACGGGCAGCGGCTCCGCAGCGGCTCCTCAGTTACAGGGGTCTAGCGCGAAACGGGGACTGGTGTTGATCCCCGTCGCCGATGGCGAATGTCGCCGTTGGGTCAAAAGGCGAAATTCAATCTTACCCACTACCAAAAATCAGCTCAACTCGGCCGCTAGCCTGCGCATGAAGGCGATGCAAGCCTCGATCTGCGCGATCTCGATATATTCGTCCGGCTGATGCGCCTGGCCAATCGAGCCGGGACCGCAGACGACCGCCGGCACATTGGCCAATTGGAACTGGCCTGCCTCGGAGGCGAATGGCACGGCGATCGTGCGGTCAGATTGCGCGAGTTTCAGGGCCAAGGTCTCGGCCATTGACCCGCTTTCCGGCTTGAGGCCCGGAACCTCGACCTCCGTCAAGGTTTCGATAAAAGCGTCCTTGGCGTAGCGCGTGAGTTTTGGGGTCACGACACGGCCGGCGTGCTCCTCAAGCCGCTGGAGCGCCAGATTTTGCGCAACCCCGGGGAGAGCGCGAAACTCCCATCGGAACGCGCAAAGCTTGGCCAGAATATTCCGCGCGGTTCCGCCATGGATCGTGCCGACATGGACGGTGGATGCCGGAGGATCGAAGCGTCCGGACGGATCGCCGCGCGCCGCGAGCTCTTCGCCAAAGCGATGTAGTTCGGTGACGAGATCGCAAGCCGCCTCGACGGCGCTCGCGCCGAGGCTTGGCTTCGAGGAATGCGCCTCATGGCCATGCACGATCGTCGCGTATGCCGCCACGCTTTTGTGCGCATCCGCCACTTGCATCGAAGTGGGCTCGCCGACGAGCACGGCGCCGGGGCGCGGTAGATCGGCCCCGAACCGCGCGATCGTGTCGAGCGGGCCGCGGCAGGTGGTTTCTTCGTCATAGCTCAGGAGAATATGGACCGGCGAGGCCAAGCGAGCCTTCGCGAATTCCGGAATCATGGCAAGACAGATTGCGTCAAAACCCTTCATGTCGCACGCGCCGCGGCCATAAACGCGGTCCGCCGCACGGCGCATCTTGAAAGGGTCACTTGTCCAGGTCTGACCTTCCACGGGGACCACGTCGGTGTGTCCCGACAAGACGATCCCGCCATCGCGGTTTGGCCCGACGCTCGTAAACAGCGCCGCCTTATCGCCAGCGGCGTTGGGGATTTTTACATAGGCTACGCCAAGGGTTTTGAGGTAATCCTCGACAAAGGCGACGAGGCCGAGATTGGATTTCGCGCTTTCCGTATCGAAACCGATCAGACGCTCGAGCATGGCGAGCGTTGCGTCAAGTCTTTCGTCCGGCACGTGGCTCGCTTGCGGCATGACTGGCGACTTCACCAATCCCAGACGGCCCGGGCGCGCGCGTATTTGAGGCTTCGGGTCAGTTGAGAACGCGCCGCGCGTAGGGAGAATCGAGCGAGAAGACGGGAATTTCCGCCTCGAAAACATCGCCGTTCTCTTTCACCATCCGATAGCTCCCAGTCATGATGCCGGAAGGCGTCGTCATGGTGGTTCCCGACGTGTAGCGAAAGGTTTCGCCAGGCTTCAAAACCGGCTGTTCGCCGACCACGCCCGCGCCTTTCACTTCCTCGAGCTTGCCGTTGCCATCGGTGATCTTCCAGTGGCGGGCGGTGAGCTGTACGGTCATGTTGCCCTGGTTGGCGATTTCAACGGTGTAGGCCCACCAGAACGAGGCCTCGTCGGCGTCGGAACGCTCAGGCACGAATTCTGGAAGAACAGTGATCTGGATGTCGTGAGTGACGGTGCTGTACATGGGCGTAATCTGAGATAGCAAGAAGCCGGAAAAGCTAGACGCAACTACTCTAACACAACCTTATACGCGAGGAAAAGTGTCGGCCCGATGGCAGCCGGACGAAGGCGCGAGCGGGTAACGCGCGCGTCTCTCGTAACCTTGAGTCAAGTCCGGAGAATGGCGATGAAAGGGGTTGGCGCCGAATCTGGCGTGAAAGCAGAAGCCATTGTTTTCTTAAACTATTCCAAAGATTTTTCCCAAACGCGGCAAGCCGGTTTTGTCCACTTGACAAAGTCCCGCCGTCGTATCTCCGGGCGGCGCTTGCGGGAGCAAAATCCCTCGCCGGCGTGCGCGGTTCTGCGACAAAAACCCGATCTTCCGCGCCAGCTGCGGAATGTCGAGCTAAGCACGAGGAGACGGGTACCAGGCCGCGGCCCCCCGCAAGGCCAAAAATAATCGGCCTGCTTTACATCTTTGCCGGACCCGGTACCTTGCGCAACAACGCTTCCGCGAATTAACTCGCGGTCAAGCCAGCCGTCCGCCGATGGCGCTCGAGATGCGAGGCATGTCTCAAGATATCGAGAATAAGGACCGCCGCGACATCCATGCGCAAAAAGGCAGCGCGCGAAATATCCTCTGCGTGTTTCCGCGCTACGTCCCTTCGTTCGGCACCTTTGAATACGCCTATCCGCTGACCGGTGGGGTACGCGCGTTCATGCCGCCGCAAGGTCTGCTGGTTATCGCGGCAGTGCTTCCAAAGACCTGGAAAGTCCGCTTTGTCGACGAAAACATGGGCCCGGCGCGTGCCGATGATTTCGCCTGGGCCGATGCGGTCTTCGTCAGCGGAATGCATATCCAGCGCCGCCGGATGGAGGATATATGCCAAAGGGCGCACGGCTTCGGCAAGGTGGCGGTGCTCGGCGGCCCTTCGGTGTCGGCGTGTCCCGAGCTCTATCCAGGATTCGACTATCTCCATATCGGCGAACTCGGCGATGCGACCGGCGCATTGATCGGCATGCTCGGCCGCGACGTTACGCGCCCGCGCGAACAGATCGTGCTGACAACGAAGTCCCGCCGCGACCTTTGCGATTTCCCGGTGCCCGCCTATGAACTCGCCGAGATCGGGCGCTATTTTCTCGGCAGCGTTCAGTTTTCGAGCGGCTGTCCCTATAGGTGCGAATTCTGCGATATTCCAGGCCTCTACGGCCGGGTTCCGCGCCTTAAAACGCCGGATCAGGTGGTCGCGGAACTCGATAAGCTTTTGGCCCGCGGCGTCAACGGCTCGATCTATTTCGTCGACGATAATTTCATCGCGAACCGGCGCGCGTTGCGTGACCTCCTGCCTCATCTTATTCAATGGCAAGAGCGCAATGGCTATGCCGTAAGCCTCTCTTGCGAGGCGACGCTCAACATTGCCCGTTCACCGGAAATCCTAGCCCTAATGCGCGAGGCCGCGTTCGACACGATTTTTTGTGGGATCGAGACGCCCAAACCCGAGGCACTGAAAGCCATCGACAAGGCGCATAACTTGATGGTGCCGATTCTCGACGCCGTGCGGACCATCAACCGGCACGGGATGGAGGTGGTTTCCGGAATCATTCTCGGCCTCGACACCGACACGAAAGAGTCGGGGGCGCAAATTCTCGAGTTCCTAGAGCAATCCAAGCTTCCCATGGCGACGATCAATCTCTTGCAGGCGCTGCCGCGCACGCCGCTTTGGGAGCGGCTACAACAAGAAAACCGGCTGCTCCGCGACGAGGATCTGGATCGCGAGTCGAATATCGATTTCAAGCTGCCTTACGAGGAAGTGCTCGCCATGTGGCGGACCTGCATGGCCAAGGCCTACCGTCCCGAAACGTTGTTCGCCCGCTACGAATACCAGATGCGTGCGACAAGGCCCAATCGCCTCAAGCGGCCGAAAAGCCGGCAACGTTTGTCGCCGCGCAACATTGCCAAGGGTCTCGTGATCCTCGCGCGGATTTTCTGGATCGTTGGCGTGCGCGGCGACTACCGGCGGACATTCTGGAAATTCACCCTGCGCCGCCTGGTGCGCGGCCAAATCGAGCCGGTCTTGAGCGTCGGCCTCTGCGCGCATCATCTTATCATGTTCGCGCGCGACGCTTGCGCGGGAAGAGGCAATGCCTCGCATTACTCGGCGAAGGCGCGGACGCCCGAACTCGAAACCACGCTACCGGGGTGAGTGGAGCAAGGTAGCTCTTGGCGTGGCGGCAATTTTGGGGGCGGCGCCGGGTTGACCATCATGGTGCGAAGAAGCGGTCTTCGAAGAGGATGGCGAACCAGGTTTTCGCGGCCACCCGTGCACGCTGCGGAAGGCAACAACCGGCGGCGGCTTCCCAGCCTTGGCGCGTCTCGGAACCGAAGTTTCATTAGGGTTAATTATAAGACCTAATTAACCATGTTTTGATTCAAGAGGTTGGTCCACCGATATGGGGGCTAGCCGATGGAATCGCATTTGTTTTGGTTCAACGATGAGCAGTGGGCGAAGATCGCACCGCATCTGCCGAGAAACCAGCCGGGGCCTTGCCGTAATGACGATCGGCTGATTTTGAGGGATTATGCATGTGCTGAAGGCGAGCGCAAACTTCCAGCTTCGTCCGCCAGAAGGGAAGATAGGAAACGCTGCGCATCCCGCCCAGCGCCGCGCTCCCGGCCATGATCTTCATGCTGCTGCCGTCCTTGCGGATGCCCACTTGAGGTAAGTATCAGCGGAGCGCGCTTGCTTGCACAAGAGTTCCGATGCGATATGATGCGATCTAAAGGAGGCTGGCCTCGCGCAAAGAAGCTGGCTCGGGCGGCTACGGGAAAAGCTGGTTTAGGCGACGATGGGAAATCGGGCAGATTTTCTTGGCGTTCCAGTAGACCTGATAGACCTTGAAGAAACCATACGGAGGGCCGAAGAAGCCATGCGTTTGCGCTGGCGCCTACAACGTGTGGCTCTGCATGTGGCAAAATTTTGTTTATATGCAAAAAATCAAGAATTGCGCGATGATGTCTTAACAACGGATTGGGCTGGAGTGGCTATATCGCATCATGCAAGAGCCGCGCAGGACGTGGAAGCGGTACCTCACGACAAAAATGGCTTTTGCCGCTATTATCGCCAAGGCGGCGTTCCGGCGCTTATAATACTGCACAGCAATAAGAAAGTGGCTGGTTGGTCATGAGCCAGCGAGCAAAAGTGGAGTAATAGGTTTCTTGCAACCCTAAAACCGCGTTCGCAGGGGTTTAGGGACACAAGGCGGCTCGTTGGGCGCCGCATCGGTGTGCTAATCGCGAGGATTCTCAACAGAAGGCGGGCCTTATGAAGCTGACGGCACTCACCATCGCATTCTCTCTCGCTCTCGCTCTCGCTCTCGCGGGAGCGGCGCCGCTTCAGGCGGAACCCTCTCCCGCCAATCCCAAAACGGCCAGGCCAGCGGCAACGCCAGCAAAGCCCGGGCCGGCCAGACCTTTCGTTCCAATGGATCCTCTGGCCGTCATCCAAAAGGCCAACGCTTATTTTAACGCCGCCACAAACATGACCGGCGATTTCCTCCAGATCGGTCCGGACGGCAAACGCTCCGAAGGCAAGATCTTTGTCCAACGGCCCGGGAAATTGCGGTTTGAATATGCTCCGCCCGCGACGCTCGAGATCGTCGCCGACGGTCTTTCGGTGGCCGTGCATGACCGCAAGACGGCCACCAAGGATATTTATTTCATCAGCCAAACGCCGCTGAAATTCCTGCTCAAGGATCAGCTCGATCTCAGCCGCGACGTCAAGATTATCGACGTGAAGAGCGAGCCCGGCGCGGTCACGATTCTCGTCGAAGACAAGGCGACGTTTGGCGGAACCTCGCAAATCAAGCTAGTTTTCGACCCGGTAAAGTTCACGCTCAGACAGTGGCAGGTTACCGACCCGCAAGGCTATCAGACGCTTGTCTCGCTTTTCAATATTGATTTGTCGAAGAAGCCCGACCCAAATCTGTTCCAGATCACCCAGGAAAGATTATTGAACACAAATAATTGACAAGGTCCCGCGCGGCGGCGGCCTGCCCCCTGTGTATTCAGGAATCAATGGTTTTTCAACGGGATAGTAAGAGGTTCCACTATTCATGGAAGGCCGAATTGGCCGCCGGAAATCGTTGGTTCGAGCTGGCGGGCCGCTTGAAAGAATGCGGCGCCGGGTTATCTTATCGGGATGTGAGCGACGCAACCGATCAGGCGTACCCCCCGTTCCGCCTGGGTCAAACTTGCCGGACCCCTCCCGGTAAATGTCTCGCTCCTAGGGGCGCCTGGTCTTCGGCTGGGCGCCCCTTTTTTGTTTGTCCGTCCGTTCGACCATCTAAAAAATTGTGGGCTCCATGCCGGCGGCGCTTGCGGCGGGCGTTTTTAGCGTGATCAATCGCGCGCGGAGTCTTGCGTGCGTCTCACCCTTGCCACCTGGAACATCAATTCGGTCCGTTTGCGGATCGATCTCGTGGCCCGCTTTTTGAGAGAGCAGGCGCCGGATGTCCTCTGCCTGCAAGAGACGAAGTGCCGGGACAGCGAGTTTCCCTTGGCCGCTTTCCATAAGCTCGGCTACCCGCATGTCGCGATCAATGGCCAAAAAGGCTATCATGGGGTTGCGACTGCCTCGAAACTCCCGCTGACTGTTATCGATCGGCGCTCTTTTTGCGAAAAAGGGGATGCCCGTCACGTCGCCGTGACGCTGACACCGGGCGGCGTGGGCGGCCGCGCGATCACCTTGCATAATTTCTATGTGCCCTCCGGCGGCGACGAGCCCGACCCCGCCGTCAATCCCAAATTCGCGCACAAGCTGGCGTTCCTGGATGAGATGGCGGATTGGATGACCACGGAGCGGATCGGCGGGTCCGGCGCGATCATCGCCGGCGATCTCAATATCGCGCCGCTCGAAACCGATGTCTGGAATCACAGGGCCCTGCTACGGGTCGTCAGCCACACGCCGGTCGAGGTCGAAAAGCTCAATTCCGTGCGCGCGGCGGGGCCATGGGTCGATGCGCTTCGCCACTTCGTGCCGCCGGAGGAAAAACTTTATACGTGGTGGAGCTATCGCGCGCGGGATTGGGAAAAGTCCGATAGAGGGCGGCGGCTCGACCATGTTTGGGCAAGCGAAAGCCTCAAGCCGCGCCTCGATGGCGTCCGCGTCTTACGCGAGAGCCGCGGCTGGGAGCGAGCTTCCGATCATGTGCCGGTGTTGGTCCAATTCCAACTGTAATCGACGCGGCGGCAACCGCACCGCCTGCAAAGAGCCTGTTTTCGTGCGAATCGTACCAAGATGTTTCACGTGGAAAGAAACATCGTGGTACGATTGATGGTTTGGGCAAAAGTGCCTTTGCAAGGCGTGGCGGGATACGAAGCGGGATTTGGCCCAAGCGGAAAATTGCGATAGGGCTTATCTTTTCAGCGGTGTGTTTTTTAATCGGCGCGCGAGTCGCGGACCTGGTCCTTTCCCATGAAGGATGTTTTCGAAAGATATTTGCTCTCCCTGAGACAAGACCGCGACGACAAAACCGAGCTTTCGGACCGGGGCGCGCTTGAAACTCTCTTGAACGCGGCGGCTCAAAAAGCTGATTCAGGCATCCACGTCATCCACGAGGCGAAAAAAGTACGCGGCTCCGGCCCGGATTTCAAGGTCATGAAGTCGGCTATGATCCTCGGTTATGTCGAGGACAAGACCGTCGGCGAAAACCTCGATCAGGTTCGCAGGTCGGATCAGATGAAGCGCTATATGGCGTTGTCGAACAACATCCTGTTGACCGACTATTTGGAATTCATCTGGCTCAAGGATGGCAAGGTCAACGGGCGGGAACGCATCGCCTTTCGGGACGATCTCGAGGGGAGGCCAAAAAAGCCGCGCGAGGATCGGGTCAAGGCGGTCTCGGACCTGTTGCGCGGGTTTTTCTCCACCGCGCCGGAAGGCATTGGCCGCGCGCAACAGCTTGCACTCGCGCTTGCCGTCCGCAGCCATTTCCTGCGCGATTTCCTCGATAGCGAATTACGGCGGCAGGCAAATGAGGACACGAAGGGCCGTCTTTGGGGCCTGTATCAGATTTTTCGCGATCAGGTCTTTCACGAACTTACGCTCGGTGAATTCGCCGATGCGTTTGCGCAAATGCTGGCCTACGGCCTGTTTCTCGCGCGCCTCAATTCGGATTCGAAGACGATTACGCTGCACAATGCACGGGAATATGTGCCGGGCTCCTTCCGGCTCATTCGCGAATTGGTCGACTTCCTGACCGAGCTTGAGAAAGACGAATACCGGGACGTGCGCTGGGTAGTCGAGGAGGTGCTCTCCATAGTCAACGGGCTCAAACTCCGCGAAATCCATGAGGACCTGTCGTTCCGGCAGCGCAAGGCGATCAGCCGCAAGGTGCGCGCCGCCGACGAGGAAGAGCACCGGCTGTTCGAGCGCGATCCGTTCATCTACTTCTACGAGGATTACCTGAAGGCCTATGACAAGGCGACGCGCAAGGGCCGTGGCGTCTATTACACGCCGCCGCCCATCGTGAACTTCATCGTCCGCGCGATCGACGACATCCTGAAAGAGAGCTTCGGCATTCCCGACGGCCTCGCCGACAACCGCCGCGTCACGGTGCTCGATTTCGCCTGCGGGACCGGCACGTTCATTCTTGAAGTGCTGGAGCGCATTTTTGAGAACATCGGCGGCGTGGGTTCAGCCAAGGCGAGCCTCGTCGTGCGCGACCATATGCTCAAGAACGTCTTCGGCTTCGAATACTTGATCGCGCCCTATACGATCGCGCGTCTGAAGCTATCTCAGTACCTGAAAGACAAAGGCCATCCCCTCAACGGCAATGAACGGCTGCAAGTCTTCCTCACAAATACGCTCGAACCCATTGTAACCGAGTCAGATCAAAGAGAACTGTGGCCAGTTCCTGCACTCGCGAGCGAGATCAAGGAGGCTCAAGCCGTTAAGGAGAAGCCAATCCTCGTCATTACCGGAAACCCTCCTTATGCCGGACATTCCAAAAACAAGGGTGTTTGGATTTCGACTGCGATCAACGAATATAAATTCGTCCATGTAACCGATGCCGAGGGGCGCGAGCAGAGGAAGCCGCTTGGCGAGAGAAATCCGAAATGGTTGAACGACGACTATGTGAAGTTCATTCGGTTTGCGCAGATGAAAATGGATGCCGTGGCTGAAGGCGTAGTTGGCGTCATCACCAATCATTCATGGCTGGACAATCCAACGTTTCGGGGCATGCGCCAGTCATTGATGCGGAGCTTCGAGCAGATTTACGTCCTCGATCTGCACGGCAACGCAAAAAAGAAAGAGCGTTCGCCGGACGGCTCCGACGACCAGAATGTTTTTGACATCGAGCAAGGCGTCGCCATCAGCCTGCTGGTAAAGAAAAAGAACGTGGAGCGCGGCGTGTGGCGGGCCGACTGGTGGGGTAAGCGGATCGCGAAATACCAGGGCGGGGCTGAACAGACGATTGCGTCTGTGGAGTGGCAAAAACTTGAGCCGCGCGCGCCGGACTTTCTGATGTTGATGCAGGATTATGACGAGAAATCGCGATACGGCACCGGCTGGAAGGTAACGGATATTTTTCCCGCGAATAGCGTTGGAATCGTCACGGCACGCGACAATTTATGTATCCATTTTGATGAAGCCGAACTGATGAGGACGGTACGGGACTTTGCGGCGTTGGATCCTGAAGCGGCGCGGCAAAAATATCAGCTGGGCAAAGACGTCGATGACTGGAAAGCTGAATGGGCGCAGGCCGACGTCAAGGATCATGGAGCCAATGAAAGGTACGCGACGAAAATCCTGTATCGACCAGGAGACGATCGGTGGACCTATTTCACTGGACGGTCGCGCGGCTTTATTTGCCGTCCAAGGCAGGATGTCATGCGCCATATGATGCGGGAGAATGTTGCAATCATCACAACACGGCTAACAAAAGACGATTGGTCGGCATTGGTTACTGACACACTTGCTGCGCACAAGTCAGGATCGCGATACGACATTACCTACATTTTCCCCCTCTACCTCTACCCACCGGAGCCCGGCCAGCGCCGCACGAAGTCCGATCTCCCCGGCGACAATGATTCGTTCGCGGGCGAATCCTGTATCGAAAGCTTTGCACGCGCCTTTCGCAATTGGCTCGACGAGAAATACGGGCCCCATTTCTCGCCGGAAGAAATCTTTGGACACATTTACGCCATTCTCCACGCGCCGACCTACCGCACGCGCTACGCGGAGTTCCTGCGCATTGACTTTCCGCGCGTGCCGTTTCCTGAATCAGCGGACGATTTCGAAACCTTGTCGGGCCTCGGCTGGGCTTTGGTGCAGGCCCACCTGCTGCGCGAGCTGCCGCGGCAAAAATTGGCCGCCTATCACGGCAAGGGCGATCACACCGTCGAGGCCGTGCGTTATACGCCCGAGGAACAGGCGGTCGCGATCAACAAGACCCAGTTCTTCAAGCCGGTGCCGCAAGCCGTGTGGGATTTCCACATCGGTGGCTATCAGGTGCTCGACAAATATCTAAAGTCGCGCAAGGGCCGCGTGCTATCGCTCGACGAGATAAATCATGTGTCCGCCATCGCCGACAGCCTCGCCTTCACCATTGAGCAGATGGCGAGGATCGACGCGGCATACCGGGCCGCTTTTCCCGATCGGGGATAACTCCACGCAAAGCTCGCACCGGCCGGTGCAATGGTGCATTATGCGCGCCATTCTTCTCTACCGAGCGGGGAACTCATGGCTCGTAGTAGTCAACCGGATTTGTTCGTAACGGAATTGCAGTCCGACCTGTTCGGCTCGGAGGCCCCTCCCGCCTATCGTCCCAATCCCGGCAAGGTGCGCGCGCGGCTGCATAAAATTCTTGCCGAGGCGCGGGCGGCGCAAACGTCTCCCTGGGAGCCGGCGCGTGTTTCGCTATACCGCACCATTTTCCCGCAGATGACGCTCTGGCTGCCCGAGGACGAAGGTGCCCAATTGCGCTTCGAGTTCGAGACGGAAATGGCGCGGCTGGAGACGGCCTGATTCGCTGAGTCCGCTCGACGCGCCCGCGCCGCAAGCCATGTCCGCGTTGCGCTCAGCCTCCACCGCGTTATAGTGCGCGCCATTCGCGTAGTTGATTGTCATGACGTTTTGAGAAAATCGGTCAACCGAGCAGCAAGCGGGCGTCTAGCCTCCGTTCAAAAAGCGGAAAGGGACGTCACGCCGCAATCGAAGGAGGAGTGCCGTGACCGACGCCGTAACGCCCACCAATATATTCAGTCTTGGACTTGGATTCTGGGCGTCGAAGACTCTGCTGAGCGCGGTGGAGCTTGGCTTATTCACCGAGCTCGCCAAGGGTCCTGCCGATCTCGCCGCCTTGGCGCGCCGGCTCGGCTTGCATGATCGCTCGGCGCGCGATTTCCTCGACGCTCTCGTCGCGCTGAAATTGCTCGATCGCCAGAATGGACGTTACAACAACACGGCGGAGACGGATCTTTTTCTCGATCGCGCAAAGCCGAGCTACGTGGGTGGTTTTTTAGAAATGGCTAACGCGCGCCTTTATGAGCATTGGGGTTCGCTGACCGAGGCCCTTAAGACGGGCCGGAACCAGAACGAGGCCAAGGGGTCGGGCGATGTGTTCGCGGCACTCTATGCCGATCCGGACCGTTTGCGCGGGTTCCTCGCCGCCATGAGCGGAGCGAGCCTCGGCACAGCCCGGGCGATCGCAGCGAAATTTCCGTGGCAGGACTATAAGACTTTCGTCGATGTTGGAGCCGCGCAAGGCATGGTGCCAGTTACCCTCGCCCGCGCGCATAACCATCTCTCGGGCGCCGGATACGACCTGCCCGAGGTCAAGCCGGTGTTTGAGGAATTCGTCACCCAGCAGGGCGTCTCGGACCGGGTGAAATTTCTCTCGGGGAACTTCTTCACGGACCCCCTTCCGGCGGCCGAAGTCCTCATCATGGGCCACATTCTGCACGACTGGGATTTGGCGCAGAAACGCATGTTGCTCGAAAAGGCGTATGCCGCGCTTCCCAACGGCGGCGCGCTTATCGTCTATGAGGCGATCATCGATGACGAGCGGCGCGAAAATGTCTTCGGCCTGTTGCTTAGCTTGAACATGCTGATCGAGACAGCGGGCGGTTTCGATTTTACGGGAGCCGACTGCCAGACCTGGATGCGCGAGGCCGGGTTCTCGCGAACGCGAGTCGAGCCGCTCGTTGGGGCGGACTCGATGGTCGTCGCGATCAAATAGGCCGCGAGGCGGCTACGGAGGGCGGGTAATGTGGAAAGAACAGCTGCCGACTCTCGCCGGGTTTGCGCTTATCATCATCGCCGTCACGGCCGCCATTGAGAAGTTGGATGTGTCGGCGGCGGCGACCGTGCTCGCCCTGTTCGGCGCGGCGCTCGTCGCCGCTCCTGTAATCGCCAAAATCAAGATCGGCGGCGGCGGGGTCGAGTTCGAGACCAAAGTCAAGGAGACTACTTCAAACATATCCGATGTTCTCGATCGGCACGAGAAGGCCATCAAGACTATCAACGACAGCTTGATCCAAACGAATGGCAGTCTCGACGAACTTCATTCTTCGCAGAAAGCGTTGGCGGCGGAGATCGCGAAGACGCCAGTTTCCGGAGCCATTGCAAATCATTTGGAGGTTATCGCCGCCGCGGTGCCGAAAACCGGCGAAATCAGCCGTGCGCTCGCTGCCAATGATGCCGTGCTCGCGTCCGCGTCCGATATCCGTAGGAAACTTAAGCAATCGCTCGCTGGATTGCCCTGACCGGCGCCGTGAGAATGTCGGGCCTCGCCTTCAGGCGGCCTGCCATGAGGTCAAGCACCGCCTCGTTCTCCAAACGTGAGGCCCAAAGCAGATTGGTGGTGCGGCGCGGGCGCGCGGATAAGCAGGGCAAGCCGCCGGATTGCTGTAATCAATCTTCTTCAAATCCCACGACTTGCCCTCGCGGTTAGGCGAACAGCCTTGCTTCCTCACCGCGAAGAGCCTTAAAGGCTGCATCAAGATTGCCGGGGCTCCTGCTATTCGGATGACTGTGTGCAATAGTCCGTTTGGCATCGCTTCTTCTTTATGGGACAAGGGACCCTAACGCCCAGGGGGCCGCTGCAAGTGCCGGACGTGAGGTACCAGTGACAAGTGTACGAACAACCTCCTCGATTCTCTGTCCAGTCGGCCCTCGCTGGAGATGCGGTCGTAATTGTCAGACCGGTCAGCGCGGTTGCCGCCAGCACGACCGTTTCAAACCGCCAAGTAATCGGCGCAAGTGGAAACCTAAACTGTTGATCATCATTGCTTCTCCTTTTGCAACGCAGACGCTCGGATATCGTGTAACCGCGACCTTCGCATCCGCTATTTTCCCTAGTACAATAGCCCTGATTAGATGGATCCGCGATAGATGCGGCAAGCCGGGTCCTCTCATCGCGCTTGTTATCAAGGAGTCTTATTTGTTATGAGCTAATTCCAAACACCGCGCCCCCTGTTTGGGGGTCAGCACAAGAACCTCCTCCGAAGACCCCCGTTGTGCCCAGGGCAGTTTTTCTGCATCGACGCAAACCAAAAGTTTCCTACCAGTGGCCGATGCGCTGCGGCAGATCGAGTTCGCGTTCGGAGCCAGTGCGCGGTTTGATCCCGCAACGACGCGGCGAGACTTCACAATTCGAGGCGTCGACTATGTCGGTTATCTAATGATCCCGCCCTTGATGGCGAGGCTCGCAAACATGGCGCCCGGGATCGTCGTCCGATGCCTCGATGCGCAGACCGGTTCCGCAGCTCCTGGAAGAGGGACGCATCGATCTTGCCATCGAAGTCATGCACGATCTTGACGATCCCGTCCGTTCGCAATTCTTGCTCCGAGAACGATATGTCGTAATCGTGAGCGCCCAACACCCGGACGTTGATGCCAGCGGGGACATTGATCCGCAGGATACCTTCGATCTCGATCTCTATTGTAGGCTCCCTCATGCCCTGCACTCGTTAGTTGGAGGAACAATCGGAAACGTTGATGCGGCGCTTGCCGCGATCAACCGCCGACGCCATGTGGCGTTAAGCGTCCCACACTTCTTTTCGATCGCCAAGGCGGTGGCGGATTCGCAGATGATTGCCACGTTCCCGGAGCGATTGGCGGCGCGCATCGCGCCGGTGCTGGGCCTGCGCGTCTATCGGGCACCGATTGATCTCGCCCCGATCTCGCTCGCCATGATATGGCATCGGCGCAATGACAGTGACGCGGGCCAAATCTGGTTCCGGCAGCAAGTGGCAGCAAGTGATGGACGCGGCACAGAGCTTGAATTGATCTAAGTCAGTTCCGATCTACGGACCGCTTCGCGTCCAAAGCAACCGCCATATGGGATCGCGAAAATCTCTGTTTGTCCCCCGAACTGAAATTCGAGCCGGGACCTCCTTGCTACTCCGAAGGTTCAGGGACGGCGCCGGCGATTCGTGGAAACAGGCGACGCCATTGCCGGTTCGACCAGAGGCGGAACCGGTCGAGGGTGAGATAAAGTACTGGCGTCGTGTATAGCGTCAAGAGTTGGCTGACGATCAGGCCGCCGACGATCGCGATGCCCAGCGGGCGGCGGATCTCGCCCCCTTCGCCGAAGCTTAGCATCAGCGGGACGGCGCCGAAAATCGCGGCGAACGTCGTCATCATGATCGGACGAAATCGCAACACGCAGGCGCGAAAAATTGCGTCGCGGGGCGAAAGCCCGTCCGAGCGTTCCGCTTCAAGCGCGAAATCGAT
The DNA here is from genome assembly GCA_036513565.1 of Methylocella sp. GTDB lineage: Bacteria > Pseudomonadota > Alphaproteobacteria > Rhizobiales > Beijerinckiaceae > Methylocapsa. The sequence goes on from DATBYR010000078.1 coordinate 17,886, forward strand.
CATCAGAATCGCGTTTTTCTTGACGATGCCGATCAGCAAAATCACCCCGATCATGGCGATGATGCTGAACTCGGTGTGAAACAGCAAAAGCGCGAGGACCGCGCCGACGCCGGCCGAAGGCAAGGTGGAGAGGATCGTGACCGGGTGAACGAAGCTTTCGTAAAGAATGCCCAGAACGATGTAGACCGCGGCAAGCGCGGCGGGGATCAGCAAGAGCTCATTCGATAAAGACTCTTCGAATAGACGGGCCGTTCCTTGCAGGCCGCCGCGGATCGTGGCGGGAGCCTGGAGGGCCTTCATCGCCGCTTGAATTTCCGTGGCCGCGGCGCTGAGCGATGCGCCGGGCGCCAGATTGTATGAGATGGTGCTTGCCACGAACAGGCCCTGGTGGTTGACCGCCAACGGCGTGTGGCCCGGCTCGAAATGGCTAAAGGCGGCGAGCGGAACCATTGTTTCCTTGGTTGTGCTGACGGGCGAACCGGCGGAAGTGCCCTGCTTGCCGGTGTTGGCGAGTGCATTGGTTTGGGCATTGCGCGCCTCATTTCCCTCCACATTTCTGGCCGCGCTGGAATTGATCCCTGATGACCCGGGGCCGGGCCGGACGGGGTTCCGCGCGACCGTTCCCGCGGCGGCATTGGTGATTGCCGTGCCGCGCGGGCTCGCGCCCGAGGTGCTGACATAAAGATCTTTCAGGATCGCGGGATCCTGCCAATAGCGCGGATCGACTTCCATCACCACATGATATTGGTTGACCGCGCTGTAAATGGTCGAGACTTGGCGTTGCCCGAACGCGTCGTAAAGCGTATTGTCGATTTGGCTTACGATGATGCCGAGACGGGAAGCCGTGTCGCGATCGATGACGACGTCGGTTTCCAAGCCTGTCTGCTGCTGGTCGGAATTGACATCCGCGAGCACCGAGCTGTTTTGCAAGACCTCGGCGAGACGTGGCACGAATGCATAGAGTTCGCTCGTGCTCTCGCCCTGCAAGGTGAATTGGTATTGGGCATTGCTCGCCCGCCCGCCGCTCCGAATATCCTGCACCGATTGCAAATAAAGACGCGCGCCCGGCACCTGCATGAGCTTGCGGCGCAGGCGGGCAATCACCTCGTCGGCGGTCTCGCTGCGTTGGGACTTTGGCTTCAGGTCGATATAGACCGAGCCGGCATTGGTC
>DATBYR010000079.1:0-8071 GCA_036513565.1 Methylocella sp.
AAGAATTTTCCGGCCATAGCACAGTGAACCACAGTGCCGATGAATATGTGAGACATGGCGGCTTTACGCACACCAACACGATCGAGTCCTTTTTCGCCATTATGAAGCGTGGCGTTTACGGCAATTTCCACAGTGTTTCAGAGGCCCATTTGCACAGATATTTGTCGGAATTCGATTTCAAATACAACCATCGTTCCGCGCTCGGCTATAACGATGCAGAGCGCGCCGACGCCCTATTACGCGGTGCCAAAGGGCAAGAGGCTGCTCTATCAATGGCCTAACAAAACCACGCACACTTAAACAGAAGGCGAAAATCAATCTAAAAAGTTAGAGTTTGATACCAGTCTTCTCCTCGATCTGCTTTTTAACGGACCCCTTGGCGAGGTCTTTTCACGAGGGGAATAGTGAAGCCGCCAGTCCCTGCCGCAACATTCTTCGTTTTCGCCCAAGTCTCGGGGTCGCGGACGGAATCCAGAAAGTCGTGCCCGGCCGGGGTCAGCCCGCGAAACCCGATGCCAACCATTGGACGGGAACCACCTTCATCAATGAAGCCAGATTTACGAATCTGTGTGAGGTGGTAGTCGATTTGATCAAAGTCGTAACCAGACACGGCGACCTCTTCGGCGTCGGGAGTAATGTCCACTATCCCGCCCTGGCACATCGGAAGCGCTTCCAGCTTGAGAAGCAGTTCCCGGATCAAATCCATATCTCGTTGCATCTCATCCCCAGCTAGCGAAGGAGGGATCCCGGGGGATTGCATCAAATAGATTTCCGTCGGTGAGCATCATGACTTTATTGTGGGGCGCAAAAAAACTTCAGCATCATGACTTTATTGTGGCGCGGTTGAACTGTTAGCCAATCACCGTCCAACATTGCGGACCCCGGAGCTGGTCGACGAATTCTGCAACCGGGTTGCCGCGTGCCGCTCGAATGGGCCAAGGGCGTTCTCATGCTGCTCGACGTGACATTGATCGCGAAATTGAATTGCGGGAATGTCCGGTAAAGTGAAGACTATGTTTGCCTTCACTCAGTAGCGCAAGCATCAGGTCTGATGGCGGAACGGGGGTGCGGCACGAGCGCGGCGAGGCAAAAATCGACCATTTGGTCAAGGACTGGCTCCGGCTCCTGTTCATATTCCACCATCAGGCGTGGATGACAGAAGCGAATGCATGCGGTGTTGACGAGGCGTGCCGCGAGCGCCGCGTCTCCCGGATGGAACTCGCCTGCCGCCATGCCACTCGCGACTAACTGTTCAAGTATCCCGGCCATGCGTTGGTTGTGCTTGCGCATGACCGTCCAGTTTTCAGTCATAGCGATCAACTCGTGCAGCTTGCGGTCGGACATATACAGTTTGGAGTGCGTCTTTTCGACGGATGCGATCAGGTTGCGCATTCTTTGGGCGGCGGTGCCTCCCGAGGCCGCGATTTTTCCCGCCTCAGTTTCGATCCTGCCGAGGAGGTCCATACAGACTGCTTCGTTGATTTCGGATTTCGCCGCGAAGAAGCGATAGAGATTGGCCGGAGACATGTGCGCCTCTCGCGCGATATCGGTGACCGTCGTCTTTTGGAAGCCGAATTGCCGGAACAGGCGCTCCGCTACTTCGACAATCTGGCGATGAGTATCCTTTTCCTTGGATTCTTGCTCAGCTTGCATGTTTCGCCTTCGACCATCCCGCCGGGCATCAGCGGGACTATGGCCATCGCGCGGGGACCTGGCACTGCCCTCAATGCTTAATTTCACCGGCATATGATGAAAAGCTGATGTGGGGCTGGTGCAACACGACGGCGCACGGTGCATCGCGGCGGGAGGATGAAGGATTTTGGTCTTCTTCAAGCGCTTCGTCGCCGGCACGTTTCACAAAATGAGCCGGCGGCCGCAAACAACCTTTTTCCCCTTTATTTCCAGTGGTTTAATAGTGCGTCCGTGTTACAATTGCCCTACGAATGTGCTATGTTGGAAAGATGTCGAAGAGCTTGCAGATCCGGTGTGACGAGGGCCTTCTCAACGGTTTGCGCGCGGCTGCCAGGAAAGACGGCTTGCTCGTCTCTGAGGCAGCGCGGCGGGCTATCCGCGCCTATGTCGATAGGCCACCGCCCTCCGTGGCAAGCGAGGCGATCCGGGTTGCTATCACAGCCTTGGCCACGAATGCATTGTCCCCCGCCGCGATTGACGGGTTCATCGCCTCGCTAAGAGCCTACGACGCCATCGAACAAATGACCTCCCACCCGGCCTAGGACGGCTTCGCCCTCGTTATCAAAGTGCTATCTGAAAGGAATCAGATGCCTGATGTACATGCCATCGCCGTTGAACCCGCCGCCGCCAAAGCCAAGCCCCTCAGCGGCCACTCGAGGCCAAGCGGCTAAAGCTTGAACAACACGCCCGCCAATCTTGGTTCGTCACGCTTGGAGACGATACGCCACGCGAGGGAATCTTTCGGCCGGAGTTCTGGCTGCACGTCGCTTCGAAAATGCACCCCCTCGACAAACTTTGCATCACGGACGATGCGGGCACCTTCTACCTGGAATGTCTCGTCGTCGGCATCGACCGGCAGAGGGCGTATATCCAGCAGGTATCCGAGACCAGCCTCGTGACCCCCCGCAACCTGATGATGCGGACCTGCACGTCGCGTGGGCTGGGCCCTACCGAAGATGGGAAGTCCAGCGCGGCGGCAAGCCGCCGCGGCGGCGCATGCTTGGGCGAAGGCCGAGGCGATGATGCAACCAAAGACGCGTGTCGAACTCACTGGCGCCAACGGCGGGCCAGTATCAGTGGACGATACGCCGTCGATGATCGTCCTTGCTCGCAGGGTCGCGTTGGCTTTCCGTTTAGCGGCGCAGGGGGCAGAGGCCGGGCTGATAGAGGATGCGGGCGGTGGCACGTCTTGATCCGCAGCGTCTGGTGGGAAATCCGGGGGTCCACGCCTATACAGGGCCCGTTCTGGGCGTGGATCAGACATCAACCATCGGCGGCCCCGTCGGGCGTCGGTGACCGGCGGCTTTGGCGGCGTCACACCGATTCAAGCTCACAGCGCCCGGATTCCAGCCGACCTTTACGGGTTGCACCAAGAGGAACTTGCCCGGCAGCCTGTTCCCACACTAAATGCAGGGGCGATTCCGCGTGCTGACTAGGGGTCACACCTCCGGCAGATTTGGCTGGTTTGCGGGCCGAACTTCTAAAGCGCTTGGGGGCAAAGCTCCCGCGCGGAGTGGAGTAATGCCGCCACAAGCGACGAGCCAGAGACTCTCTTAATTTAAGCCGCTCCTTGTCCCATGGAAGTCGCGGGAACTATGCACATCGAAAACCTTCTTTTCCTGCCACCGCTTGTAGCATTCCTTGTGAAAGTAACGAGTGCCGTAGCTGCAGCGCACATCGTTTGCAGTGAACCGTTCAAGGCACTCATGGCAGTATGAAGAACGTTGTTTTCTGTCTTCTGTGTTGATCCGTGGCGGATCGAGCCGGAAGTGTGTCATGATCTTAACCCAAATGCCAAGCTTAATTGAAACACCAACAATGCGACAAAAATTGTACTGAAAAGCACAAGCTTCCATCCACTTTGTTACGCGCTATAGGCCATAACTTTCTCCAAAACATCCCCCAATTGAGTGACCACACGACGGTCTGCTGCGGGGGATGCTGACGCTGTGAATGCGCTTATTAGATATGAAGCGGCTCGCACCGCGCCCCCTGAGGCACGCAGCTCATCCAATGTGTTCCTCGACGTCACAAGCTTTCAATGAGGTCCAACAGCCCTTCGCCGGTCGGCCCGGCACCCATTGGTGCACAAAGCGATAACCTTCGGTAGTGGGCCAGTTTGAATAAGGCAATGCGTGACCGCGAAGTGGAAGGCGGACCGTGCGCCGTTGCAGCCAAGCGCGATCATTGTCGCGCTGTTTTCCGGGCTCGGCTTGTGCGCTCTCATTTACGCTGATTCCAGTTTTCAATTTGCTCTTTCATTTATGTTGATTCAAGTTTTCAATAGGGGTGCGGGAAATTCGTGCCATGGTGACGACCCTGCTTTGGCATGGGAATTCAGGGAGTTAAGCATGCGTAATTTATTCCCCCGCTTTATCAACGATCAATCTGGGCTCACGGCCATCGAATATGGTCTCATCGCCATATTGGTCGCCACCACCCTCCTTCAGATGGGCAAAGCCGGCGCGGAATTGGTCGGGGCGAACCTCTCGGCCACATTCCAATCCATCGCCGCCGCATTTTGACGAGGTTGCAGCGGCCTTCCATAGCGACGGCGCCCCGGCCTTAGCCCTGGACTTGTACAAAATCCATTGGAGGCTATCGGCGCCAAGCGCGAGCCGATAGCCAAGCCGAAGGAAAATGCGCTCGCTCATGGGCGCACCGCCTTGCAGCGCGGCTCCGTGGCGCGCCGGGGCTGGCGCAGCGCAAGAACCTGATCGGCAACGACGGATAGCGAGAGCCTGGTAGCGCCGTCCTTCTCGTAGGTCTCGGCCTGGAGCGCCCCTTGCACGGACAGCGCGTCGCCGTCGGTCAAGCGCATCAGCTCGGCTCGGGCTGTTTCGGCGAAGGCGAGCACCTTCCACCATTGCGCCGCCTCGCCGTCCTTTGCGCGGATTGTCGCCGTCACAAAAGGCTTGCCCGCTTTCGAGGTGTGCTGCTCAGGCTCGCGAAAGAGCTGGCCACACACGAGAACGTGAGTGGTCCTGGATTTGCGCCTTTCCGTAAAAGCCCAGCGACGGCGATCAATGCGGCTTCGGCTCTGCCGTCGTCCTTGATGCGCCGAAAAGACTGGCATTGCCGGGCCAACGGCGGATTGCCTCTGCGCGGGCCGCATCTTTCGAAGCGAGCGTAAGGCCGACGGTTCGCTTCCAGCAAGACGGCGTCAAAAACGAGCAGGGGAGGCCAGCGGCGGCAAGAACGCCTTCGATGACGCCCCTTTTCTGCCCGGCCAAAGGCAAAGGCCCCTACAGCGCCTTCCCCAGGCCTTGCGCCAACGCCTTCGACGAAGGCGGCGATTGCGTGGCTCTTGAAAACTATTGAGGCAAGCAATGGCGCATTGATCGCACGGCGTCCCTTCGGGCCATCATGAAGCACCGGCATGTCGTGGATCTCGAGCAGTGCGCCGGATTGGTCGAGGATCGCGATGGCACCCTGAACGCCGATATCTATCCCGAGATGCGAGGTCATGGTGCCGCCCCTGAAAGCGCATCCAATGCCGCGCCCAGCAAGGTGAACGCGGATTGTTTCAAGACCGGCGCCGAACTGCAAAGCAATCGACACCGTCACGGCTGCGTCACGCGCGATCGCTTCGATCGGCGAGCTCGGCTTGTGCGACGACAGGAAAATCTCGGCAAATGCGGCCATCGGGAGAGGTCCCGGCGCAAAGCGTGAAGTGGAGCACCGGCATGGCGGAACTCGAACGATTCGCATGAGCGGCGGTTGGGAAGCCTTTCACGGGCGCTCATTGGGCAACCTCCCGTGGCGGGTAACGAAACGCGATCGTTTCACCCATTGGTTCTCTTTCTGCACCGTTAGAGCTTGGTGAGACTTTTAGTATCCGTGAAGAAAGGTGTTCCCTTAGGGAACGTGGACACCGGAACAAAGCGGTACAAACGGAACATGTCTTATAGACGTGTGTTCCTTTTGTTCCGAAACGCCCGGCGGAACATTTTTCGGAACAAACGGAACATTTTTGCTCATAAACGGAACATTTTCTTTGTTCCCCAATATAGTGTATCGTATATCGTATAGTCTTTCCGGAAGAGTTTGATTTTGTTCCGCGTATAGTTTCAGGGTGTCTAGCAGCCTGTCGAGAGTATCAGCGCTTAGCGAGAACAGCCGGCTTCGCCCGTGCGGTTGGTTAGCCGCGCGGACGCCGATTTGAACCGTTAGAACCGGGCTGCGCCTTGCCTGCGCGCGGCGAAACTGGTGCCGATCGTCATTCCCGCCAGGAAATGCCTGAGTCCTGCCGCCGCAGGCTCGGGCCTCTCCATTTGTTTCGATCATCGGATCAGTGCACCCCCTCGGCGAGAATGCGGTCAGATTCCGAAGCCGGGATCAAGGTGCGGCCACCGATTCGAACGACCTTAATTTTTCCGGACGAAATATACTTATAGGCCGTCGAGGGGCATATTCCGACGAGTTTGCACCATGGCCTCAGATGATAGGCCAACGGCCTTTCATTGGCGCCGGTGTTGTGATCCGAGAGCAGCTCCATGTGAATTCATACGAGATGCTCCGTGCTAGTCGAATAAAACGGGTTCCGGCGGGATTTTAAAATCACACAACCTCGACTTAGCGTCCCGTTTTCAACGCGTCGCTTATTCCTTTCGGCAGAGCGTCGCGGGTCACATGGCGTCTAAGCCGTTTGGGGAAGGTCGATTGCAATTTGTGTATAAAGGCGACGAAGGCCGACGGTTTGTCGCTCTTGGATTTATTTCGGCCTTTCGACGCCGTCGGCTTAAGACCCTTGCCTTCAAACCATTGCGAAAGGCCCCTAACGAGCTTGTTCCAAGCTTCCCCTTCGACGGAACCCTTGCCGGCACCATCCTTCAATTCGTGCTCCACAACCACGGCAGCCGTTAGGAACCCTTCCGTCGCATTTTTGAAGTCATCCATGCGACTCAGTACGCAATGCATTTTCTCCAAGTGTAGCTCGATGCGCGCGCTGGCTTCAAATGCAGCATTCCGCTCAATCTCATCTTCCAATTCCTCACCGGAAAGAAGCGCTTGGTAAAACCCTTCCGCCGCCCTTTCGACCTTGTCCAACCATTTTTTTTATCGGCCACAAACGGGGCGCTCTTTTCGAATGGCTGGGATTGAAAATAGCTGGAAACAAGCTTGCAAATCTCTTCCTGATCGGCAGCGTCCAACGAGAAGCCATCGGCCCCCATGTGTTGCCAGTCGTCCATCGTAGGTTCAAACTTCGGCGTCAGACCGTTGATGTCCTCCCGCAGTATCTCGCTTATGGTGTCATCCAGCAGTATGGCACTTGGCAGTCGCGCGAGGCGCCTCTTACGCCGCGTGTCCTTGACCGCTTTTAGCCTTGTCATCCGCGTGCATCCGCAGCATCGGAGGGAAACGAGGCAACGGGGCGATGCACTCCCCGCGTTCAGCCCGTCGGCCTAGCCTCGTGTGTCTCGCTCGCTAGGCCACCTCTTCGAGGCACCCGACGATGAACTGATTGATGCTCTCTCCCACCCTCGCGGCCTTTTGGGCGACGCGGCGACGCAGCTGCGGGGTGATGCGCAATGAGAGCGCCCCGGAAGGGTTTTCCGTTCCACGCCGCGTCCCTTGCACCACTTCCGGTAGGGCGATCGTGTCGGCGAAAGCCTGACGTAACTCTTCGATGTTGCCGCCCTCAAAATGTAGGACCGCACGGGTGTTGATTACGCTGCCGTGCATAAGGCGGTCGCCATCCTCATAGCCAACTTCGGCGATAAATTCGTTGTGGTTCATGATCACGGCTTCACTCCCACGGTTTGCAGAAAATCGGCCGCCATTGCCGTCATGGCTCGATCCCCGCCTTACGCGGCATCGGCACGACATTTGACCGCTGCTCCGGCTCACAGAACAACGCCCAGGTTTCCATAAGCGTGCGCCTCTTCTCCAAGGCGTCGCCGCGCCTATAGGCTCGCTCCGTGGCATCGCCACAGACATGCGCCAATGCCGCCTCGGCAATCTCACGTGGGAAAGGCGTTGTTTCGCCCGCCCAATCCCGGAAGGCCGAGCGGAAGCCATGAACCGTCACGCCTTCGGCTTTCATCCGGCGCAACACCATTTCGAGGGCCATGGGCGAGAGCGGCTTACCATGCCGATGACCGGGAAACACGAAATCGCCTGCCCTGGCCGCCGCGAGTTCCTCGAGGATCGCCAGCGCCCGGCTTGAGAGCGGCACCCGATGTTCGCGCCCGGCTTTCATCCGCGTTGCCGGAACCATCCAAACCTTGGCATCGCAATCAATCTCAGCCCACCGCGCCCCAAGCACTTCACCGGAGCGCGCCGCCGCCAGAATCAGGAATTCGAGAGCCAGCGCCGCCATGGCTTCCCGCTCACGCAAGCGACCGATGAATTCCGGCACGTCATCAAAGGCCATGGC
>DATBYR010000080.1:0-10137 GCA_036513565.1 Methylocella sp.
CCACACCGCCCTCTTGGCCTTTTGTTCAGGAGTGGATTGGTCCACATAAAGATGCGTTGGGTCGAAATCGAAACTTCCGCTGGGTTTTGTATTGTCCACGGCTTCGATTTTGAAGATAGCAAAGGCTTCGTCAGACCGTGCTTTCACGGGGCCGGCTGCCGTGTCGTACCCTTTGCAGATACCCACCTGATGGTAGGAAATAGAAATAGCGGCACCCCAAGCGCATTCAGGCAAGGCAATCGACCCTGAGATCAACAGCGAGACGGACAGAATAGATGTCGTCGTCGGTCTCATGGTATTACTTCGTCTTGGTGCCGCTCAGCCCTTGGGCGCGGAAGGATAGCCCGCGTTCGTCGTCGCCTTCACGAGCGCATTCACCTCCGCCTTGCTATCGTCGAAGGTCACCACGGCCGTCTTGTCCTCGGCCGACACCACGACGTTGGTTACGCCCGGTACGGCCTGGAGGCTCGCCTTTACCGTGCGGGGGCAGGCGGCGCAGGTCATATGCTGAACCGCCAGCGTGACCATCTTCTCGGCGGCGAAAACGGAAGATGAAGCGGCGAGGCCAAACCCGAAGGCGGCCGTGGCAAGCAATTTGATCATGGGGATTCCCTTCAGGAGTTCAGCAGGAGCGGGGCAAAAAGGTCGAAGGCGATCGCACCGGCGACGAGGATCGTCGCCAGGACGAGGCCCGCCTTGACGATATGGTTTGGCAGCGGCCGGGCACAGGCGTCTTCCGCGCAGGCAATTTTTTTGCGGCGGTAAATCAGCCAATAACCGTAGCCGAGGCAGGCAAGCGTCGCCGCGATGAAATAGGGCTGATAGGGAGCAAGCGCCGTGAGGTTCCCGATCCACGCGCCGCTGACGCCGAGGCTGAACAGCACCAAGGGCGCGATACAGCACGATGAAGCCGCGATTGCCCCCAAAATGCCGCCGATCGCGGTGAGCCGCATCGCCGTCGCGCTCGGGTCCGTTGCCTGACGCGACGGAGCCATCCCTATCGCCGGTTCATCGTGTTGAACGTTCATCATCGCTTCCTCGATTTCTCGGAGTGTGATAAGGCCTGTAGTTACTACGGGGTCAAGCAGGTAGGGATCACAAACATGCGACCGCTGACCATCGGAACGCTCGCGAAGGCCTCTAGGGTCCATCTGGAGACTGTGCGATATTATGAACGCATCGGCCTGATGCCGAAACCTTCCAGGACCGCAGGCAATTACCGGACTTTTGGGCCGGAGCACGTCGAACGGCTGTGCTTTATTCGCCGCGCACGCGAGATCGGCTTTTCCATCGGCGAGATCAAGGAACTGCTTGTTCTCGCCGAACCGGGCCGGGCCTCTTGCGCCGAGGTTCAAACCCTGACGACGATCCATTTGGCCGAGGTTCGCGCCAAGATCGCCGATCTTCGCAGACTAGAAGCTATTCTCGCCGGCGCCCTGGAGCGCTGTTTTGCCGGGCCCGCGCCGGCCTGTCCGGTGCTCGATATGCTCGCGTCGCCGCGGCCATCCTGAATGTGCCGGCGATGTGGCCAATTCAGGGTGTGTCTCGGCCAACGCTCGCCGCACTCCAGCGCTATATGTATGCAATCCTAGCCTGCGGGCGCCTAAACGTTTGTGCGCTAACCGAGACCATCGTCCCCCGGGGGTCGGGCCGGCGTAGATCATCTCCTTGTAACCGGCGGAAAGTCCGTCATGCAGCCGGTCGGGAGCATCATTTTGGTACGATCGCGCGGGCCGCTCATTCCTCGTGGCCGCTGACATTATGCGCGTCATAAAGCCAATCGTAACGGGCGAGCATTTTTTGCGGCCCCAGCGCTCGCAATGCCATGTCGCGGAGAAGCGCCACGGGTTCGGAAAGATGGTATATTTTGGCTTGCCTGCGCGACTCCTTTTGCACCCGCGTGGCCCGCGCGTGCCGCGCCTCTTGATAAGCGCGGAGACTCGTTTCGATATTTTGGCCGCGTGTCAAAATTTCGCCTAAGGCCCCCGCGTCCTCGATGGCCTGGGCCGCGCCCTGGGCCAGGAACGGCAGCATGGGATGCGCGGCATCGCCCATGAGCGCCACGCGCCCTGCTACCCAGCTCGCGATCGGATTGCAATCGGACAGCGGCCACTTGCGCCAATCGTGAGCGGCGCGCAGCAATTTCCGCGCGGGTTCGGCCCATCCCGAAAAACGCGCTTCGAGAAAGCTCCGGTCCCCCGGGCTCGACCAGAAATCCGCTCCATCCGGGCAAAAATCCTCGTCCATGACCGCGACGACATTGATGACGGCGCCGCCGCGCAAGGGATAATGGACGAGATGCGCCTTGCGCCCGAGCCAAAGGGTTGTCTCTTCGCGGCGCATCGCGGGCGGGGCGCCGGCGGCATCGACCGTGGCGCGCCAGGCGGTCCTGCCCGAAAATCTTGCGCTATCGGCGCCGAGCCTTTGCCGCACGAAGGAGCGCACGCCGTCGGCGCCGATCAGGCAATCGCCAGCCGCCTTCAGCCGGACCACGCCTTGCTCGATGGCAATTGCGACGGAGTTTTCGCCGGAAGCAAAGCCCGTGACGGCGGCTCCGGTTTGGAGTCTGATGCTGGACTCGCGCGCGATGGCTTCCAGAAGAGCGCGCTGGAGATCGGCGCGGTGCACGACAAGATAGGGCGCGCCCCAGCGCCGCTCCGCGTCATCGAGCGGCAACACCGCGAGGGTCGCGCCATCCCGCGCGCGCCGGATTCTAATCGCTCTCGGTCGAAGAGCAAAGGGCGTCAGGCGCTCGATCACGCCGAGCCTTCGCAGAATCGCGCTCGCGTTCGGCGAGAGCTGGAGGCCAGCACCGGTCTCTTCGAGAACCTTCGCTTTTTCGTAGAGGCTGACCCGCCAGCCTGCCCGCGCGAGGCATAATGAAGCGCAAAGCCCGCCAATCCCGGCTCCGGCGATCACCGCATGCGGCGGGTTCATCGCGGCAGCTCAGGCCCGTTCAATGCCTGGCATTGCCCCGGATTCAGAATCGAGACCGGGCTCGAAAGCGCATTCCGGCGGTTCGCACCCTCCATCGAGTCGCGCGTCGTACACATAATGCGTCGAGCAATACGGGCAGATGGCATCGTTATCGTCGCCCATGTCGATGAAAATATGCGGATGGTCGAAGGGCGGCAAAGCGCCGACGCACATGAATTCCTTGGCGCCGACCGACACTTGTGGAACGCCCGGCTGATTGTGGAAATGCGGCGTGCTATGGGTGGCCATGATCTGTCCAAGTCGCGGAAAGAATACCGCTCGCAACATAAGCCGCTGTGCGGGGTTTGGGTAGCCCCCGGACGCCAGAGCCGCGGCGGACCAGCGCCATGAGTTAGTGGAGGCGACAAATGAGCGGCGAACCGCCGGACTGGTTTACGCGCGGCATTAGGCATATTTGGCTGCCCTACACGCAGATGAAGACGGCGCCAGACCCGCTTCCCGTCGCGCGCACGCAAGGAAACCGTATTTTTCTCAGCGACGGCCGCGAGCTCATCGACGGGATCGCGAGCTGGTGGACCGCCTGCCATGGCTATAATCACCCGCATATCCGCGCGGCGGTGGCGGAGCAGCTCGGTCTGATGCCGCACATTATGTTCGGCGGTCTCGCGCACCAGCCCGCGCTCGATCTGGCGCGGCGGCTCGCGGGCCTGCTGCCTCCGGGGCTCGACCGGGTCTTTTTTTGCGACAGCGGCTCGGTCGCGGTCGAGGTCGCGATGAAGATGGCAGTGCAGTTCTGGCTCAATAAAGGCATTACACAGCGTAGCCGCTTCGTCGCGTTCAAGGGCGGCTACCATGGCGACACCTTCGCGGCGATGTCGGTCTGCGACCCCGAGGAAGGAATGCACGGCCTCTTCGCCAACGTCTTGCCGCAACAAATCATCGCGGAGCTTCCCGCCGACGCGCGTGCCGCGCAGGCTTTCGACGCTTTGCTGGAACGTTATGCGGAAGAACTTGCGGGCATTATCGTCGAGCCACTTGTGCAAGGCGCGGGCGGCATGCTGTTTCACGATGCGCAAGTGCTCCGGCATTTGCGAGCGGCGGCCGACCGGCACGGCTTGTTGTTGATATTTGACGAGATTTTTACCGGCTTTGGGCGCACGGGGCCGATGTTCGCCTGCGAGGCGGCGGGCGTTACCCCGGACATTATCACTCTCTCGAAGGCGGTGACCGGCGGGACCATGGGTCTTGGCGCGGCGATTGCTACGAAAAGAGTGTTCGAGGCTTTTCTGTCGGACCAACCAAACCATGCGCTGATGCATGGCCCGACTTTTATGGCCAATCCGCTCGCCTGCGCCGCCGCCAATGCCTCGCTCGATCTCTTCGCGCGCGAGCCGCGTCTTGACCAAGTCGCGGCAATCGAGGCGGCGCTCGGGCGGGGTCTCGAACCGGCCCGCGCGCTGCCACATGTGCGCGACGTGCGGGTGAAAGGCGCGATCGGCGTCGTCGAACTCGATCGCGTCGATGATCCCGGCGCGTTGAGGCGCAGGTTTATCGAAGCGGGCGTCTTCGTGCGGCCGATCCGCAATATCGTCTATCTGACACCTGCCTTTACCATCGGCGAGGAGGATCTTGAGCGCCTCACCGGCGCGGTCATCTCGGTTCTCGAACAATGGACGCGGCGTTAGCGCACTGGCGCATGCGCGGTGCCAATATGAGGCTGCGAGCCTAAGCACATCGAGACAACAAACACGCGCCCTCGCCCTGAAAAGAGCCAAACAAACGCGTGCCCTTGCCGCGAAACGACCTAAACAAATGCGCTCTCCCGCCGCGAAACGACCCAGACAACTGCACGTCCTCGTCTCGAAACGACCAAGACAACTGCACGTCCTCGTCGTGAAACGACCCAGACAAATGCGCTCTCTCGCCGCGAAACGACCAAGACAACTGCACGTCCTCGCCGCGAAACGACCCAGACAACTGCACGTCCTCGTCGTGAAACGACCCAGACAACTGCATGTCCTCGTCTCGAAACGACCATGCCTCATTGCAAATCTAATGAAGCTGAATGTCGAGCAAGGAGATGGAAGCCAATGCAGGAGACAAGGAAATCTATTGCGGCTACGGTTGCATGTCTGTTGACCTATACGGCCATTTCACCGTCACTGGCCGATCCCATAAACCTACTGCGGGAATTCCGCCCAATCGGCGGTGTCGGCAATAACCTCGCAAATCCGAATCTTGATGTCGTTCCCGGGAGTCCGGAGCTTAATCTGGCGCCCCTTAATTTTGGTTCCGGAACGAATGACCCGTTGGTGAGCGGCCCGAATCCCAGACTCATCAGCAACGTCATTGCCGGAGGAACAGGGGCGAACGGTCAAAACGCCGCGACAACAGATCCGGTTCTATCGGCATGGCTGTATGTTTTCGGGCAGTTTGTCGATCATGATCTCGATCTCGAATTCACGCCAACCACCAACCCCGCCATCAATATCACCGTGCCGCCGAATGACCCGGTTTTTAAACCGGGAACAAGCATCGCAATGACTCGGGACATCAGGAGCCCGCTCACCAATACCATCATCAATACGGTCGCAGGGTATCTCGATCTCTCGCAGCTGTACGGCTCGACCGTGGCGGTTGCCAATGCCCTGCGTAACTCGGATGGAACATTGAAGAGCTCGGACAATGGCCAGGCTCTCCCTGTTGTCAATGGTTCATTCGTCACGGGTGATCCACGAGTGATGGAAAACCCGGAATTAACCGCCCTCACCATCCTGTTTATGCGTGAGCACAACTTCTGGGTAGGCAAGCTCAAATCGGAACATCAGTCATGGACCGGCGATCAGCTTTACAATATGGCAAAAGCCATCACTACGGCCGAGTACCAAAACATCGTTTATGAGGAATATTTGCCTGTCCTGATCGGGCCTGTGCTGGGCCGATACAAGGGCTATAAGCCCCATATCAATGCGCAGGTGACGCAGGAATTTTCGACGGCCGCATTCCGCGTCGGCCATTCGCAAATATCAGATACGCAAGAGGGTCTCGACAACAATGGCAAAGTAACCTTCACGGAGTCTTTGGCGCAGGCGTTCTTCAACACGCCCGCGGAGGATGAGGCGAATGGGTTCAACCCGTTGTTGCGTTCTCTTGGAGTGGACTTTGCTCAGGCAACCGATGTCTATACGGTCTCGGTGCTTCGCAATCTGCTGTTTGCGCCTCTCGTCGGTGGCGATGTTGATGAGGTCGATCTTATAGCCATCGACATACAGCGCGAGAGGGATGTGGGCCTTGCCACGCTTAATGAGACGCGGAAAGCGTTGCGCCTGACCCCTTACAGTTCTTTCGCCACGTTGACGAGCGACCCTGTCTTGCAAAAGAACCTTGCGACCGTCTACGGCAACATTGCGAATGTTGACCTGTTTATGGGCGGCTTGGCGGAAGATCATGTTCCCGGCGCGTCTGTAGGTCCGACCTTCCAGGCGATTATTGCGGCCCAATTCGAAGCTCTAAGGGCTGGTGACCGCTTTTTCTGGAAGAACGAGAACTTCGACCGGGAGACAACCGACATGATATCAGACACAACGCTCGCCGACATAATCAAGCGGAATACAGACACTACCTCTCTGCAGAAAAACGTCTTCCTCGCGGCGCCTCTCCCAAACCATGTCAAGGAAAAGCTGCCCGTGGGCCACATAGACAATCACGGGCGTAAAGGGACGCCGTTCATTCTCCCTTGAATGGAGACCGTTAATCTCGTCAGCCCGGTAGGCTTTTTCGCTTCGCGATTGCGAGGTTAGAGATCGAGCGCATTTGGTTTGGCTAAGAAACCCGACTCGGTCAAACACACGTTGGTCTTGCGCGGCCGGTATGTCGAAAGCACTGTTTTCGACCACTCGGTATCGCGCAAGGCCGATCTAGAAGGCGCGCGTCTTCAGGGCGCGTCGCTCAAGGACGCCGAGCTTCATGGCGCGTCGCTCATGGGCGCGGAGCTTCTGGGCGCGTCGCTCATGGGCGCGAAGCTTCAGGGCGCGTCGCTCCGCGGCGCGGCGCTTCAGGCTGCATCGCTCGATCGTGCTCAGGTTCAGGGCGCGAATTTTCAAAAATCGACTCTTACCGGCACGAACATGGGTGGAGTAGCAGTGTGGCGTACGAGCTTCGATGCCTCGTTGACCGCAGTCTTCAAGGACGACGCGAAGCTAAGCCCAATCTCGAATGATGACTTTGCCGCCCTCAATGCGTCTTTTATGAAAGAGGTGCCCGAAGGCGAACGACGTGAACAAGCTCTCAAACGCATCGAGATATTGAACCCGGACATTTTTGGCCCGGAGGCAAGCGAGCAAAAGTTTCTCGGCATGCAACGCGAGGACGAAACCACATATCAACAATCTTTAGCGGATCAACTCAAAAGCCTCGCCTGCTCCGGCGACGAAGACGCTCGCTATATCTTGCTCAGTCTCGTTACGAATGGCCGCATCAAAGCCACGGGCGGGCGGGCTCAAGGCCTCGTCGACGCGATTATCAGCCCCATGCCCGGTAAAGACTGTCCAGTCTCCTCCGACCTCACCGGCGCCGACAAAGCGTTGCTGAGAGAAGCGGTGCCGAAAGGAAAAACGAACGAGGCCAGCGGCTCGCCTTGACGATGTACCCAGCTTGCCGCCCTTCGTCCTTCGAGACAGCCGGTTCGCGGCCTCTCTCCAGTCGTCCGCCGCGTTCGCTTCGCGAACCAGCCCCACGCTCGGGGAATCGCTTTCAATATATCACGGTCCAACCGGCGAGGATCGGATCGGACGATAGCCGTTCTTGTACCGCGGCAGGGGAAAGTCCATCCTGACGCAGAGCCCGAAGCGATTTGGCCCTTGAACTTTTTGACAATTTCTGTCGCGAAGCATCGCGCAAAAGGGCGTGATGGCGATAGGCCGGAGCGGGAAGATCGAGCAGGGCCTGCAACAGACGATGCAGGCTCGTCGCCAGGAAGAGATCTTCGCCCCGGACTACATCGGTCACGCCCTGTAGGGCATCGTCGACGACGACGGCGATGTGATAGCTTGCCGGTATATCCTTGCGTGAAAGCGTCGTATCCCCCCAAAGAGAGGGTTCGGCGGCCACTTCACGTGTTCGCGCGGAGTGGTCCATTTCGCGCCAGGCGAGCCCGCGGCCGGCTTTCGCGATGGCCGCTTCCATGTCGATCCGCAGCGCCGCGGGCTGGCCGGCCGAAATCCGCCGTTGTTTTTCCTCTCGCGAAAGATGCTTGCATGTCCCTGGATAGAGCGGCGAACCGTCGGGGTCCCGCGGCCAGCCGGTCCGCCCGGCCACCGCATTCATGATTTCGCCGCGCGAGCAAAAGCAAGGAAATGTCAGGCCTTGCGCGGAAAGCTTTGCGAGCGCGCTTGCATAGTCGGAAAAATGCTCGAATTGGCGGCGGACCGGCGTTTCCCATGCGAGCCCGAGCCAGCCGAGATCCTCATAAATCGCCTGTTCGAATTCGAACCTGCACCGCTCGATGTCTATATCCTCGATTCGCAGCAAAAAGCGGCCGCCCGCCGCGCGCGCCATGTCGAAATTCAGCAAGGCGGAATAGGCATGGCCAAGGTGAAGATAGCCGTTGGACGACGGCGCGAAACGGAAAACGCGGTTGGTAAAGGACCGTGTCATCTCTTAAGCTCCGGGCCGGAATGAGCGGCCGCGCGGATGACGATCGTGGTGCTGCACGGCCTTGACCTTCGCGCGAAAACAAGATTCCTCGACAAAACCAAAACCCGAACCAACGGACAATCATAACATGGCGATTACGCTCGATGGGCCCCGCGTCGCGGCAATATCAGCGGCGCCGGAACAGCTCGTCGTCTTTCTGCACGGATATGGCGCCAACGGCAACGATCTGATCGCGATCGGCAAGCAATGGCGGAATCTGATGCCCGGCGCGGCATTTGTCGCGCCGAACGCCCCCGAGCCTTGCGCCCAGGCCCCAGGCGGCCGCCAATGGTTCCGCCTGACCACGCGCGACGCAACAGAACGCTGGACCGGCGTCAACAAGGCGCGCCCGGTCCTCGACGCATTTCTCGATGCCGAACTCGATCGTCACGGACTGGACGACGGCAAGCTGGCCTTGGTCGGATTCAGCCAAGGGACAATGCTCGCTCTTCATGCCGGGCTGCGGAGGGCGCGGGCGCCGGCGGCCATCCTCGGCTATTCCGGCGAGCTTGTCGCGCCGCCGGAGCATCGCGATCAGGTCATCGCGCGCGTGCCGGCCGGCAAACCGCCGCCAATTCTCCTGGTCCATGGCAGCCAGGACGACGTTATTCCGGCCGAAGCGCTATTCCTTTCGGCCGCGGAATTGGCGGAGGCCAAAATTCCCTGCCAGTGGCATCTTTCGATCGGTCTCGGACACGGGATCGACGGCGAAGGCCTCGTGCATGGCGGCCTCTTTTTGGCCAAATGCTTCGATCTGAAGCAACGTCCCGGCACCATGACGCGGCCATGAGAGGCCGGTTCAGGCTCTCGATTGACAGCGCTGGCCAGTGTTCACGGGGCAAGCCGCAACGCCGGTGAGACGCCGGCGGGTTCGGGCACAAGGACAGGTTCGCGGGGAGTGGCGTAGGCCATTGACCGGCGCGCGCCGACCGGCCGATACAGCAGTTTGGTTGCCTCGACGATCAAAACTCCGCCCCAGGGCAACGAAAGGCTTGCGCCGATCGCTTCGACAAAGCTTGCCGCATGCAGCCATGTCCGGTGCTGGAACGGCGGAATATAAAGCGCTTCCGCCCAATAAGCCGGCGAAAACAAAGTTTCGCGCATGAGTTCGCCCAACTGGCCGCGCGAATAAGGCCGGCCATGCCCGAAAGGTGTCCGGTCGAGCCGCGCCCACAGGCCAGAGCGGCACGGCACGACGACGATGACCCGGCCGCCAGGGGTCAAGATGCGCCAGATTTCGGAAAGAAGCGCGTGCGGATGTTCGGTGATTTCGAGAGCATGGACAATGAGCGCCCGGTCGATGCAGGAGTTCGGCAAAGGCATCGCGGTTATTTCGACAAGCCCCGAAGAGGACACTCCCGAGGACGGCCAATTCATGACGCCTTGCTCGGCCGGCATGAAGGCGAGCACGCGCACGGCTTCCTCGCGGAAAACCTCGAGATAGGGCGTCGCGTAGCCGACACCGAGGATCGAATAGCCGGTGCAGTTGGAAAAACGCTGCCGCAC
>DATBYR010000081.1:0-2246 GCA_036513565.1 Methylocella sp.
CCAGAGGCAAGACCCGAGGATGGTCCAGGTCCTGAATGCGATCGACAAGCTGCTCGTCGTCCGCGAAGACGAGGCTTATTGCCAGCCGTGTGTCTCGCCGGTGTGGGACACCGGGCTTGCCTGCCACGGGCTGATGGAAGCCGGCGGGGATGTAGTGGCGCCGCGTGTTCGCGCCGCGCTTTCCTGGCTCGAGCCCCTGCAAATCACCGATGTCGCGGGCGATTGGGCCGCGCAAAAACCCCATGTCCGGCCGGGCGGATGGGCGTTTCAATATGCCAATGCCTACTATCCCGACGTCGACGATACCGCTGTCGTGGCGATGGCGATGGACCGCGCGGCGGGCCGCGGACCGGAGTATAAGGACGCGGTCGCGCGTGCGCGCGAATGGATCGAAGGCCTGCAAAGCGCAAATGGCGGCTGGGGCGCCTTCGATTCCGACAATGACCGGGAGTATTTGAATAGCGTCCCTTTCGCGGATCACGGCGCGTTGCTCGATCCGCCGACCGCGGATGTGACGGCGCGCTGTCTTTCCATGTTGGGCCAGCTCGGCGAGACTCCGGCAGGCAAGCCAACGGTCGCGCGCGGCGTCGAATATCTCCTTCGTACCCAGGAGAAGGATGGCAGCTGGTTCGGCCGCTGGGGGATGAACTACATCTACGGAACCTGGTCGGTGCTTTGCGCGTTTAATGCCGTCAAACGCGATCCGCGAAACGCGGAGGTGCAACAAGCCGTCGCCTGGCTTAAAAGCATCCAGAACACAGATGGCGGCTGGGGCGAAGGGGGCGAGAGTTACGCGATGGATTATGCCGGCTATCGTCCGGCGCCGAGCACGCCGTCGCAGACGGCATGGGCATTGCTTGGGCTGATGGCCGCCGGTATGGTGGATGACCCGGCGGTCACATTGGGGATAGACTATCTTGCACGAACCCAGGCGGAGGATGGATTTTGGACGGAAGAGCGTTTTACCGCGACCGGTTTTCCCCGCGTCTTTTTTCTGCGCTATCATGGCTATTCGAAATATTTCCCGCTGTGGGCAATGGCGCGCTACCGCAATCTGAAGGAAGGCAACCCGCATCCGGTCCTCATGGGGATGTAAACGGCTCGCCAATCATCGCCGTTACGGGCCTCAAGGCGGAAGCGTGGATTGCCGCCGGGCCGCGAATACTCGCACTGTCGGGTTGCGGCGATGTCTCGGGTCTCGCGCGGAGACTTGAAGCCGCCCTCACGAACGAGGCTTCCGCCATCATCAGTTTTGGCGTTGCCGGCGGTTTGGCGCCGGGTCTCGCCCCGGGGACGAAGCTCGTCGCCCGTTCGGTCATCGCCGAGGACGGCGCACGCTATTATGGCGATCCGGTTTGGTCGAAGCGGCTTTCCTGTGCCCTCGGCGGCGCGGCAATCGCGGACATAGCCGGTGTCGATCTTCCGGTGGCCGGCCCTGCCGAAAGGCGCGCCCTGTATCTCACTACGGGTGCGCTCGCCGCCGATACGGAATCCCATGTTGCCGCCAGGGCCGCCGCCGCGCGTAATCTGCCCTTTGCCGCTCTTCGGGTCGTGGCCGACCCGGCGCACCGGCAATTGCCGCACGCCGTCTTGGTGGCGATGAGACCGGATGGCTCGATCGCGCTTGGCGCGATCCTCAGCTCGCTCGTGCGAGATCCGCGCCAAGTCCCGCAGTTAATGCGGACCGCCAACGATGCGCGCGCGGCCTTCGTGGCTCTATTCCGCGGCCGGAAGATGCTTGACGGAGCCCTCGGCTTCACCGATTTCAGCGAGTCGTTGCTCGACATGCCGGCTGAAGACATATTCGGCGGGCCGCTGCCTGTCTAGCGGGATATCAGGCGCCATCGGACCATCGGTACGAATACCGCGCAAAGCCACGCCGAGAGCCCGCAAAGGATGGTTGAAGGCATCTTCCACGGCGGTCGCCTCGAAGCCGCAATGGACCATGCAGTCGGCGCATTTTTCGTAATTGCCGGTGCCATAGGAGCCCCAGTTGGTTTCCTCCATCAGCTCCTTGAAAGTGGCGGCGTAGCCTTCGCCGAGCAGATAGCAGGGCCGCTGCCAGCCAAACACCGTGCGAGTGGGATTACCCCAAGGCGTGCACCGATAGGTTCGATTGCCGGCGAGAAAGTCGAGAAAAAGCTTCGATTGGAAAAAGGGCCACGCCTTGCCGCCCTTGTTGCGCGCGAAAATTTGCCGGAATAGGGTCTTGGTGTTCTCGCGATTGAGGAAATGTTGTTGATCCG
>DATBYR010000082.1:0-11616 GCA_036513565.1 Methylocella sp.
GATATGGCCGGTGTCGTCCAGCGCCGCAACCCCGGCCGCGATGGCCGCGCCATTGGTGTTGAAAGGCCCGCGAATGCGATTGATCGCGTCGCACACATCGGGCGGCGCATAACACCAGCCGAGCCTGATCCCGGCAAGACCGTAAATCTTCGAAAAAGTGCGTGTCATCACGACATTGTCGCGGGCCGAGACAAGCTCCAGGCCGGACGAATAATCGGGGCGGTTCACATATTCGGCATAGGCCGCGTCGAGAACAAGGAGGACATGAGCGGGCAGGTTTTGGGCGAGCCGCTTCACCTCGGCAAAGGGCAGATAGCTGCCGGTCGGATTGTTTGGATTGGCGAGGAAGACCATCTTGGTCCTTGGGCCAACCCTGGCGAGGATACCATCGGTATCGGCGGTCAGATTCTTTTCCGCCGCGACGATTGGAACCCCGCCCGCCGCGAGAATGGCGATCTTGTAGACGCTAAAACCATGTTCGGTGAAAATGCCTTCGCCGCCTGGACCGATGTAGGCGGCGGCGAGGAGATGAAGAATGTCGTCCGAGCCCGTGCCGCAGACGATTCTGGCCGGATCGAGTCCGTGTTTTGCGCCAAGCGCCTCGCGCAATGCCGTGGCGGCGCCGTCCGGATAATTCTGGAGACGATCGGCAAAGGCACGAAAAGCTTCCCGCGCGCGCGGCGATGGCCCCAGCGGTGTCTCATTCGCCGAAAGCTTGAAAATGTTGGCGGCGCCGGGCGCGGCACTTTGGCCCGGAACATAAGGGTCGATGTCAAAAATAGCTGGGCGCGCGCGCGGCCTTGCCTCGGCCCCGGACATGGCGATTTTTGTCATCTAAGCAAACTCCGGAACAAAATCATTGCGCCGCCAGGTTTTGGGCCTCACTCAAATCGAAGCGCGCCGCGTGGCTGCCGATTTCGGCGATTCGTGGTCCGGCCGCGCCGGCGCGAACAAGGATTTCGCGCAAATCGTCAAGCCCGGCCTGCGTCGCGATCATCAAAGAGAGCCCGAACCCGTCTTTAAATTGGCCAAGAATCGCAAGCCCCCGCGCGCCAAAACCCGGAGCGAAATCGCTCGCGCCATGGGCGATCGTCACATCGTAGAGAACGACATCGCGCGCGGCCGCCTCGGCGAGAGGCTGGGCGATGACGAACACGGGCATTCCGGCCGGGTGGTCTGGGCGCTCGACGAAGGGCAGCCTGGCGATGATCTTGGGTGCATCCGGCGCGGCTAGCCCGCGCCACCAAGGACCGGCCGGCAAATCTCCTTCCGCCCGCACCATGCCGAGGTCGCCGCCCGATCGCGCCACCGCCTCGATGACCCGCGCGGCGCCTTGATGCGTCACATAGGGAACCGTGAAGCCGAAATGGAACCGGCAGCAATCGCGCATCGCGGCATCGCCGCCGGAAACATCGGCATGGACGCTGTAGTTCGACTGGACAAAGGTGAAAGTCGAGATGATGATCCGCCAAATGCCCTCGACGGTGTCGAGCGGAAGCAGGCCCTGGTGGCGGGAAACGAGGCCCCGCATCATATCGGCCTCGCGGCCGGGTCGGAACGCCGAGCCACCGCCTTGCCGCGCCTTCGCTTCGATCAGCCTGTGGATGATCTCGCCGCGCTCCATCAACAGGCGGTGGAGCGCCGCGTCGATGCGATCGATCTCGATTCGGAGGTCTGCGAGGGTCTCGAGACGTGAGGGCGTGGTCATGATCGCAGGGCTCGCGGGTTTGCCCGCCTGTCTTAGAGCATTTTGGCGCGAAGGGGGAACCGGTTCGCGGCAAGAAAATGCGAGATTCATTGGCGAATAAATGCCGGTCGAGGCTTGCGCGCCTCCAAAAAGCCGAGTCCCACCACGTTCCAGGCGACGATCGCCACCAGCGTGGCATCGAGGGCCGCTGCATACCAATAGGGCGACCCCCGCCCGGCAAGCTCCGGCAGAGACGCCGCCATCACTCCCTCAAGAGCTCGTTGATGGAGGTTTTCGAGCGGGTCCGGGCATCCACGGTTTTCACGATCACGGCGCAATAGAGCGAGGGGCCAGACGTGCCGTCTGGCAGGGGTTTTCCGGGCAGATTGCCAGAAACCACGACTGAATAGGGCGGCACATAGCCAAGGCGCACCTCGCCGGATGTCCGGTCGACGATTTTTGTCGAGGTGGAAATGAAAGTACCCATCGCGATCACCGAACCCTGGCCGACAATCACGCCTTCAACAATTTCCGAACGAGCGCCGATGAAACAATCGTCCTCGATGATGGTCGGATTGGCCTGCAAGGGTTCGAGCACCCCGCCGATGCCAACCCCGCCGGAAAGATGCACATTCTTGCCGATTTGCGCGCAGGAGCCGACGGTCGCCCATGTATCGACCATCGTGCCCCTATCGACATAGGCGCCGAGATTTACGAACGATGGCATCAAGATCACCCCCGGCGCGATGTAAGCCGAGCGCCGCACCACGCAATTTGGCACCGCGCGAAACCCCGCGGCCGCATGTTCGCCCGCTCCCCAGCCCACGAATTTGGACGGAATCTTGTCCCACCAGGACACGCCGCCGGGTCCGCCCGGAATCGCCGCCATGTCGTTCAGGCGAAACGATAGAAGCACGGCTTTCTTCAGCCATTGGTTGACCTTCCAAGTTCCCTCGATTTTTTCCGCGACGCGGAGTTTTCCGCAATCGAGCAGGTTCAAGGCTGTTTCGACAGCGTCCCGGACCTCGCCTTGAGTGTTTGCATCGATGCTGGCGCGGTCCTCGAAAGCCGCGTCGATGATTTTTTCGAGGTCGTGCATCTGGGTCTCCGGCGAGAAAGGAATTTTGCGAGGCGCGCGGGAGGGTTCGGTACACCCCCCGCGAATGTCAATAGCCCCTAAACGTCCGCCGTGTCCGGGGCATCCGCGGCGAGGCCCGTCAAGAACCGCGCGAGATCGCTGGTCACGAAATCGATATAGGGTGTCGCCTCTCCCCGCGGAATCTCAAAGGCGTCGCGATGATCCAATTGGCCTGGCTTGGGCACGACGAGCACCGTCGTCATTCCTCTTTCATGCGGAATAATGAGATTGTTCGCGAGATCCTCGAACATCACCGCCCGCGCCGGATCGACCATATGCCTTTCGAAAAAGCGTTCATAGGTGGCCGCCGCTGGCTTCGGCACGAAATCGGCGTCGGCAATGTCGAAAATATCCTCGAACATCGCCTCCAGCCCAAGTGCCCCGGCGGTCCGCAAGGCATGTTCGCGCGACCCGTTCGTCAAAATGAGCTTGCGTCCAGGCAGGGCCGTGATGGCGTTGGCGAGAACAAGATCGGGGAGAAGCGAAGAGCGGTCGATGTCATGCGTGAAATCGAGAAAATCCTCCGGGCCGATGCCATGTTCTTCCATCAATCCGCGCAGGGTCGTGCCGTAGCGCTGATAATAATATTTTTGCAACGCACGGGACGACATACCATCAAGCCCAAAGAGATAGCTGAGATACAGCGTGATCCGCTGATCGATCTTCGGCCAGAGGTCGCAATCCGCAGGATAGAGCGTGTTGTCGAGATCGAAGACCCAAGTATTAATATGCGACAGAGCATCGCCGCGGGACAGAGTATCGTCGAGCGGCAAGGCTTCGCCGTTTGCAACCGTTTGCCCCGGGGCGGCCGGCGCGGCATCGCCGGCAAGCGCGCGCGGCCTATTGGAGGAGTCTTTCGAGAAGGGTTTCGTGTCTTTCACCATGTAATCAGAGTGCCGGCGCCGTGATCGGTCAAGAGCTCGATGAGCACGGCATGCGGCATCTTGCCGTCGAGAATCACGGCGCCTTCGACGCCGTGTTCGAGCGCATCGATGCAGGTTTCGACCTTCGGAATCATCCCGCCGGTGATCGTGCCATTGGCGATGAGGGCATGAATTTCATCGACGCGCAACTGTTTGATCAAATTCTTGTCGCGGTCGAGCACGCCGTGCACGTTGGTAAGCAACAAGAGCCGCTTCGCCTTCAGCGCGCCCGCGATCGCGCCCGCGAAGGTATCGGCGTTGACATTATAGGTCTCTCCATCCTCGCCCTGCGCGACCGGCGCGAGGACGGGGATGAGTTCGCGCCCGAGAACTTGGTCGAGCACGGTCTTATCGACATTTGCCGGTTCGCCGACAAAGCCGAGATCGACGTCGTTGCCCGTCCGCGGTACCTTGCTGGCAGTCACCATATTGCCATCCTTGCCGCAAAGGCCAATCGCGCGGCCTCCCTCGGCATTGATAAACCCGACGATCTGCTTGTTGATCGAACCGGCCAGCACCATCTCGACGATTTCCATAGTGGCCCGGCCGGTGATCCGCAGGCCGCTGGAAAATTCTGATTTGATGCCGAGCTTGGCGAGCATCGCGCCGATCTGCGGCCCGCCGCCGTGAACGACCACGGGATTGACCCCGGACTGTTCGAGCAGAACCATGTCGCGCGCGAAATCCCGCGCGACCTTGTCGTCGCCCATGGCATGGCCGCCAAATTTGACGACGACGATCGCGTCGTCGTAGCGCAACATATGCGGCAAGGCCTGCATCAGGATAGCGGCCTGTTGTTGCGCTTGTTCTCGCGGGCTAGGATTTGGTTCGTTCATCGGCTCTCGTCCTAAGATAGACCGTTGCCCTTCTATCCGCTCGTTGTGGCAAGCTCAACGCAAGGACGGACGGATGCGGGGATGGCCGCAGGCAAAACGGCGGCGCTCTTCGTGTGACACCAATGAAATTTTCGCTGTGCTTTCAGACGGGTAGGAAGAGCGGCGACTGAAGAGTGGACGGCAACGCTAAAGTGTGAATAAATGCAAAGTAAACAATTGTCATGGCGATCGTTCTGGCGGGGGGATGTGCCGGAAAGGCGATTGGGCAAGGGGCGATGTCGAGGATTTCGACAGGCAGCGTTCATTCCAGCCGTAAAACCCCGATTGGCATTGCGTCAGGACCCGAAATGCCGAAGACCGTTTCTTCCGGGGATGTCTAAAATAGAACTTCCGGCTGAAAGCGGTTTGCGGATTCTCTGTCAGAGGTGGGAAGGATTATCAATGCAAAAAAGCGAGTATGCGTAGCAATATGCCGGAAGTGATACCTGCTGTCCGCAACTTACTTTCGCGAGCACTCCCGCCTAAAGCCTTCTTATTTGTTCAATTCTTCTGGAAGTGTCTTTCGTTATACCTTCCTAGTCTAGTCACCTGCTGGTTCGTCAAACCCACACTAGAAGTTCGTGGCTTCGGTGGCGGCGGTGGCGCATCACATCTTGTGAAGCAACTTCGGAGCGTGAATGCGTTGGCTCCGACGGAGATGTGCCGCGTCATGACCAAGTACGGCAGCGACAAAGGTTCCCGCTGGCACAACTACACCACAGTGTATTCGGTCCTCTTCAAGGAGTGCCGGGATCAGCCTCTGCGGATCTTTGAACTAGGCTTAGGCGGAAACTGGTCAGAGCAGCCGTATGCAGGCGCGTCTCTTCGTGGTTGGCGCGAACTCTTCCCGAATGCACTTGTGTACGGGGCCGACATCCTTCGTGCAAATTTGTTTCAGGAAGATCGGATCAAGACCTTTTACTGCGATCAACTTGACAAAGCGTCTATCCGTGAGCTCTGGTCGCAGCCGAATTTACAGGGTGGCATGGATATTATCATCGAGGACGGTCTCCACACCTTTGAAGCGAACGTCTCCTTCTTGGAGAGTTCGCTCGAGCACCTGCGTCCAGGCGGTATTTACGTTATCGAAGATATCGAGCAGGGAACGGTCGACAGATGGTACGATGAACTTGAAACGATCTACTCAACGCGATATAAAACGTATGAGTTCGCATTCGTAGTCTTACCGAACTATTTGAATCGCTTAGATAACAACCTATTAGTCATTCGTCGGGGCGTGTCAAAAAGAGAAGAGCGAAAATTCGAGGACGAAACCAACGGTCGTTCTTCATGACCTGGTGACCGGATTGCTTCGAGAGTGCCGTCGCAAAGCTATCGGAACCCGATCCTTCCCTCGACCTTTGCGTCGCTAACTTTCGCGCCCTGGACATAAGTCGATCGCATCGAGGGCAACGAGCCTGTGCCGGAATCCGCGCTCACATGCGTCTTGCCCGCGAGCATAGCCGTCAGCGCCGCGTGCGAAGTGCCTCCTTGTTTTCCTCGATCCGGTAGACATCGTTGACCAGAAGGAAGGATACGCGCGTGGATGAAAGGCTGGATGCAGCACGCGTGGCAGGGGTGGCAATGCCCGCGCCGGCAGCCAGCATCGACGCCAAAGTCTGGCGGCGGGAGAGCTTTCGCATTCATGCCTCGTGCGGGCGTGTTCGAGCCAACGCGCATTATAACACATGACTCACGCCAAGGCATAACATCCCGCATAGCCTTCCGGGACCTCGACCGGGTGCGCAACCACCGAGCTAAGTGCCGGCAAACAGCAATTGGGCTCGGGATGGATCGCGTATCCATCCTCGGTCAATTCGACCGAAAAATCCTTGAGGTGCTCGGTAATTCCCGCACCATGCGCCTTCAGAACCGCTTCCTTGCACGTCCATATTTTATAAAAGGACGAAAGCAGCATGGCGTTCGTAAGGCCTTCGAGAGAGTGGTATTCGGCGGCCGAAAAGAAGGACCGCGCCAAGTCTAGTTCGCCGCCGGCCGCGCGCATACATTCGATATCCACGCCGATATCGCGGCTGCCGGAAAATCCGATCAGTGCCCAGCACCCCGAATGGGAAACATTGAAATGCGGCCCATGGGTCCCGGCCAGGCAGGGCTTACCGTAAGGTCCTTCCGCGAACCCGATCTCCTCCGCTGAGACACCGGTCGCCGCGCTCAGAAGGCAACGCAATGTGCCGCGCGTCAAGGCGAACAGCGCCCGGTCCTCCGCGCGGTGAAAACAGCTTGCCCGGTCCTTTTCGCCGCGAGAGAGAGTGTTCCACAAATGCTCCGGAACCCGGCCCGGACCGGCCGGGCCCGCGAGCCAAAGCGCGACGCCCGCGCCGTTTTGCAGGGTCAACCGCTTGAGGGGAAGCGCGCGGGTCGCCGCCATGTCGATCCCAGGGCCGGCCGCACGGCGCCGGAATTCAAGATCCTAACGCTCCTTTGGCCCGGAATTCGCGCCGCCCTCGGGCGCAAAACCCTCCGGTTCGTCCCAACCGCCGCGCCGCCCCCAATGGTCCTGGCCATCGCCCATCATGGCGAAATGGCGATGGAAAAAATGCGGCATTACCCCGTGCATGAGCACCGGCAGACGACGTTTCTGGTCTTCGCTCAAAGTCGCATAAAGAGGCGCTGCCGCGTCCGCAATCGCTTCGAGATTTTGGCCCCGCGCCACCGCGTTTTCGCCGCGCCGCCGTAGCCGGTCGACGAGGCTTGCGGGCGTCGGCGCGTCCTTGAATTTCTGGCGCCTCGCCATCGCATTGTTGGCGGCGGCGCGCACCGCGGTCTCGACGGCCGGCCAGAGTTTTTCCTGCTCCGGCGTCAGTTTCAAACCGGCGTGGAGGGCGGCGATCCGGGCGTCGAGGAAAGCGGCGCGGTCGGCGGGCGAAAAAACGTGCTTTTCCGTGCCGGCCGGAACGTTGCCGGGGTCCGCGCGGCCATTAAAGGCGGCGAGCGCGACGCCGGAGCCAACAAGGGCGATCATCGTCAAGGCGAAAGGCAAACCCGGTTTCATGGGACTTCTCCAATTTTCGATTGGCGCACGATCCGCGAAACCGTTTCGACTGTCGCAAGATCATGTCGAGATGCAGCGGCCCGGAATAGACAAGTGCGCCGCAGGCTTCAAATGAAGCTTTCGTCATGTTGACGCATCCTTAAAAAAATCCGCTGGGGCGCGATTCGGCTTTGATTCAAATGGCCTTCGCATTAACGCGGCCTCGCGCGGGCATAGTGCGGGCAAGAGCGAGGCGGGCGTTGATGGAGGCCGGTCGCGGCCATCCCGCGAACGAAGTGAGACAAAGCCGCCGATTCCGGCGGTATTCCGCGCTAGGCCAAAGCGCGACCGGAGAAGCTCCGGCGCGGCGGGCGGCCCTCTGGACGGAGATCGAGCCTGACGACGCGCCGCGTCCGAAAAACCCGCTTCGCCATGCCCCGTTGCCCAATGCTGACCCAAGAGGTCCGGCGTGTGCCGGGTGTTTAAGTAAGCCGGTGTATCGTTGCGGCGGGCGCCCATTCCGTCCCATAAACCCCATGATCGTCGCAGCGGCCTTTCCAAGCAGCGTTTTCAACGCGCGTTTATGCCGCAATGCGGCCGGTTGCGCGCGATGGGCGTTTGTGGTCTTGAACCATGGCCCGCCGCCTGGCGCGCCATATCTGCCGTGGCTGGAGAGGCAAGTTATGATTTGCCCGATCAGCCACGCGACACATCGAAACGGCATCAAATGAATTTCGTCAGCCAAAGCGATCGCGGCCCTGCCCAGTGTCTCCCGGTTTCGACCGCAACCCCTTCCGATTATCTCGCGCTGCTCAAACCGCGCGTGATGTCACTGGTGATGTTCACCGCGCTCACCGGGGTTTTGATCGCGCCTTCGCATGTCAACCCGGTGATTGGATTCGCCTCGCTGCTCGCCATCGCGGCCGGGGCGGGTGCGGCGGGCGCCCTCAACATGTGGTATGACGCCGATATTGACGCGCTGATGCGGCGGACGCAAAATCGTCCGATTCCGGCAGGCAGGATGAGCAAGGAGGACGCGCTAAGCTTTGGCATGATCCTTGCCGTTCTTTCGGTCATGACCTTGGGCACTGTCGCCAATTGGCTCGCCGCCGCGCTTCTCAGCTTCACCATCTTTTTCTACATCGCCGTCTACACGATGTGGCTCAAGCGCTTGACCCCGCAAAATATCGTGATCGGAGGCGCCGCCGGAGCCTTGCCGCCGATCGTCGGCTATGCCGCAGCCACCGGCGAAATAAGCCTCGCGAGCATCGCCCTTTTCGCCATTATCTTTGTTTGGACGCCGCCGCATTTCTGGGCGTTGGCCTTGGTGAAAGCCGAAGAATACGGCCGGGCAGGGATTCCGATGCTCCCCAACGTGAAGGGAGCCGATCGCACGCGCCGTGAGATACTATTCTACACGCTCGCGCTCGTTCCGCTCGGCTTGTCGCCTTGGCTCATCGGCTTTGCCTCCTTGGCCCATGGCATGATCGCTCTCGCCCTTGGCGCGCTCATGCTCCTATTTTCGGCGCGGGTCTATTATCATCGGACCGGCGCCAAGGGTGATCGATGCGCGATGCAGCTGTTTGGCTTTTCGATTCTCTATCTTTTCCTGCTTTTCGCCGGGATCGCCGGCGAGCGGCTTGTTGCGATTCTAGCTTTGAACACGCCATGGTGATGTCAAGAAGGCAAACAGCGAATTGCAAGGTCTCGTACTGACTCCATCGCGATCAGCTGCTTCGTCCTTTTGTTCTATGCCGTGACCATCGCCAAGCTTGGTCCGGGCGTGCTCAACCGGCCATTGTGAGCGACTTGAAAATCGCGCCATGATCCGCAGGTATCTTTGCCTCTCGACCGCAAGAAGCGAAACCTTCTCTCCGCTGCCGCTTCCGCTGGGGGGTCGTCACTATGTGCGAACTATGCGAAATTGACAAACATCTGCTAACATCTGCTAGACCTTGAGCTGAAACTTATTTATAGCTGGAGCTGATCTCTCGCCACACTGACGGATGGCCGCTATGAAGTTTACCCACATCATTGTAACAAGCGTTACAGTTGGCGCACTTTTGGCGCTCGCTCCCATGGGGCATCGAGGTTATCACTTCTTCCCGTCGTTCATCATCATGAGCGGATTTGTGTTCGGTATAGGGATGCTGGTCAATAAAGCCTTGAAAGCTGTTGACACGAAGGTGAGGCGCCCGAAGAACGACTGAGCCTAAAATTTCAAATGGACCCACTACCAAAATTTTCGTCCACGTGACGTCGCCCACTTGACATCGAAGGCAAGAATTTCAGGGCGTCATCGACCGCCATTTATCAGAAACAATTATAGTCAGCGAAAGCCGGATTCATTCCGCCGGTGGAGGCACGGGTTTACTCGTGAATTACATTTCAACGCGCGGCGCGGCGCCGCCGGTATCATTCACTCAGATGCTGCTCGCTGGCCTTGCGCCGGACGGCGGCCTTTACCTACCGCAAGCCTATCCACAGCTCTCCCAAGACGCGATCGTCGGCTTGGCGGGCAGATCCTACGAGGAGGTCGCGCAAGCCCTCCTGACGCCGTTCGTGGCAGGCGAGATCGAGGCGAGCGCCTTGCAAGGCATGATCGAGGCCGCCTACGCGGATTTCCGGCACAAGGCGATCGCCCCCCTGGCGCAGCTTGATTCCAATCTCTTTGTGCTCGAGTTGTTTCACGGACCAACTCTCGCCTTCAAGGACCTCGCGATGCAGCTCCTAGCCAAGCTCATCGACCATGTTCTCAAGGCGCGGGGCGAGCGGGCGACGATCATTGGCGCAACCTCGGGCGATACGGGGGCCGCCGCCATCGAGGCCTTTCGGGGTCTGCCCCAGGTTGATCTCTTCATCCTTTATCCGCACGGGCGCGTATCGGAGGTGCAGCGGCGCCAAATGACGACGGCCGAGGCCGGCAACGTTCACACAATCGCGCTTGAAGGCACGTTCGACGACGCGCAAGCTTGCGTCAAAAATATGTTCAATCATAGGACGTTGCGCGACGAACTTAATCTTTGCGGGGTGAATTCGATCAATCTCGCGCGTATCCTTTTCCAGATGGTGTATTATTTTACCAGCGCGGCCGTCCTTGGCGGTCCGAGCCGGAAAATTTCCTTTGTGGTGCCGACCGGCAATTTCGGCGATATTTTGGCCGGCTGGATGGCCAAACGCATGGGACTTCCGATCGACAGGCTGGTGATAGCGACGAATACCAACGATATTCTCACTCGCACGCTGGCGAGCGGCGACTACCTTGTGCAAATGGTTCACCCGACTCAATCGCCCTCGATGGACATTCAAGTGTCATCCAATTTCGAACGGCTCCTTTTCGAAGCGCATGGACGGGATGCGGGCGTGCTTTGCCGCTTAATGGCGGGGCTGCGACAATCGCAGGGGTTTACGATCGCGCCTGGCCCGCTTCATGCTATTCGCGCCGAGTTCGATGCGTTCAGTGTCGTCGAGGCCGAAACCACCCGGGAGATCGCCCGAAGCTGGCGAGAAACGGGCTTCCTCGCCGACCCGCACACGGCGGTCGGTTTGAGTGCCGCGCGTAAAGCAAAGGCGCGCGCATGCGAGAGCCCGCTCATTGTTCTGGGCACCGCCCATCCCGCCAAATTTCCCGCCGCGATCGCGCGCGCGACAGGAATCCGGCTGAATTTGCCTGGCCATCTTGCCGGTCTTTTCGAACGAAAAGAGAAGTTTTCTATTTTGCCCAACGACCAGAGTGAAATCGAGCGTTTTATCCATGCCCGCGCCGCGCGCGCGTCGACCCGGGCCGCATCATGAGCGTCGAGATCACCACTTTGCCGTCCGGCCTGAGGATTGCCACCGATCGCATGGCGCACCTCGAAACCGCCTCGCTCGGCGTCTTTGTCGGCGCCGGATCGCGCCACGAACGAACGAACGAGCACGGCTTGTCGCATCTTCTCGAACATATGGCGTTCAAGGGCACGCGGCGGCGCTCGGCGCGCGACATAGCCGAGGAGATTGAG